>NZ_JAAGPE010000193.1:0-18722 GCF_017104605.1 Burkholderia sp. Ac-20384
TGCCGATTCGGGCCCGACGCGCAGCCGCGCGCCGTCGAAGCCGAGCACCGAGCCGCCGCCCGCGGCCACCGTATGGATGCTCATCATCGGCGCGCGCATCCGCACGCCGGCCACCTGCGTCTCGAACACGCGCTCGAACTCGCCGTGGTAGTGCGACACGTCGGTCGACGTGCCGCCCATGTCGAAGCCGATCACGCGCGCGAAGCCGGCCGCCTGCGCGGCGCGCACCATCCCGACGATGCCGCCGGCCGGGCCCGACAGGATCGCGTCCTTGCCCTGGAATGCATCGGCGCGCGTCAGCCCGCCGCTGCTCTGCATGAACTGCAGGTTCACGCCCGGCATCTCGTGCGCGACCTGCTCGACATAGCGGCGCAGGATCGGCGACAGGTACGCGTCGACGACGGTCGTGTCGCCGCGCGACACCATCTTCATCAACGGCGACACCTCGTGCGACACCGACACCTGCGTGAAGCCGATGCGGCGCGCCAGGTCCGCCAGCGCGCGTTCGTGCGCGGTGTAGCGATAGCCGTGGATCAGCACGATCGCGAGCGCACGCACGCCCGAGTCGAACACGCGGCGCAGCGATGCTTCGGCGCCTTGCGCATCGAACGGCACGACGATGTCGCCGTGCGCGCCGATGCGTTCGTCGATCTCGACGACGGTCTCGTACAGCGCGTCGGGCAGCACGATGTCGAGATCGAACAGCTTCGGCCGGTTCTGGTACGCGATGCGCAGCACGTCGCGGAAGCCGCGCGTCGTCGCGAGCGCCGTGCGTTCGCCCTTGCGTTCGAGCAACGCGTTGGTCGCGACCGTCGTGCCCATCTTCACCATGTCGACGCGCGCGGGCGTGATCGGCTCGCCGGCCGCGAGGCCGAGCAGGTGGCGGATCCCGGCCACGGCCGCGTCGCGGTACTGCTCGGGGTTCTCCGACAGCAGCTTGTGCGTGACGAGCGTGCCGTCGGGCCGGCGCGCGACGATGTCGGTGAACGTGCCGCCGCGGTCGATCCAGAATTGCCAGCGTGCGGCGTCGGAGGGAACGGGGGAAAGGTGTCGGTCAGTCATGATGTCGGGTCGATGCGTCGTGGAATCGTAGGACGAGCGCCGCCGCACGGCGCGCGTCGCGCGCCATGTCACGGGGTCGGCCAAAGGGGAAGAAAACGAAGGGCGGAGCGCCCCGCCGCTTACGCGGCGTCGAGTTCGCGGCCGCGTGTCTCGGGCAGCGTCAGCGCGGCGACGATCACCACGCCGTACGCGGCGACCGCGAAGATGCCGATGCTCATGCCGAGCCCGTATTGCTTGGACAGCGCGCCGATCAGGAACGGGAACAGCGCACCGATCGCGCGGCCCACGTTGTAGCAGAAGCCCTGGCCGGAGCCGCGCACGCGGGTCGGGAACAGTTCGGTGAGGAACGCGCCCATCCCCGAGAAGATGCCCGATGCGAAGAAGCCGAGCGGGAAGCCGAGCCACAGCATCGACGCGTTGGTCAGGTTCAGCGACGTGTACGCGAACGCGATCACCATCGAGCCGACCGCGAACAGGATGAAGTTCGGCTTGCGGCCAAGGCGGTCGGTCAGGTACGCGCTCGTCAGGTAGCCGACCCACGAGCCGAAGATGATCATCGCGAGATAGCCGCCGGTGCCCATCACCGTGAGGTGCCGCTCGGTCTTCAAGAAGGTCGGCAGCCACGTCGTGATCGCGTAGTAGCCGCCCTGCGCGCCCGTTGTCAGCAGCGCCGCGCGCAGCGTCGTCGTGATCAGCTTCGGCGCGAAGATCTCGGTGAGGCGCGGCGCATCGGCCACTTTCGCCTGCGCGGCCTTCTCCTTCTCGTAGACGTCCGGCTCCTTCACGTAGCGGCGGATCGCGACGACCAGCAGCGCGGGCGCGAGGCCGACGAGGAACAGCGCGCGCCACGCCTGCTCGGCCGGCAGCACCGAGAACAGCAGCGCATACAGCAGCGCGCACAGCCCCCAGCCGATCGCCCAGCCCGACTGCACGAGGCCGACCGCCTTGCCGCGGTCGCGCGCGCGGATCACCTCGCCGATCAGCACCGCGCCGGCCGTCCATTCGCCGCCGAAGCCGAAGCCCATCAGTGCGCGCGCCGCGACCAGCTGGTGGTAGTTCTGCGCGAGCCCGCACAGCGCGGTGAACACGGCGAACCAGAGCACGGTGAGCTGCAGCGTGCGCACGCGGCCGATCCTGTCTGACAGGATCCCGGCGATCCAGCCGCCGAGCGCCGACGCGAGCAGCGTGATCGTGCCGATGAAGCCCGCATCCGCGAGCGAGATGCCCCAGGTCGCGACGAGCGTCGGGATCACGAACGACAGCATCTGCGTGTCCATCCCGTCGAGCATGTAGCCGACCTTGCAGCTCCAGAACGCGCGGCGCTCGCGCGGCTGCGCGTCCGCGTACCACGAGAACAGGCCGTTGCGCTCGGGGCTCGCGGGCTCCGCGGCGTTCGCCGCGAGGGTCTTGCTTTCCATGGTGGTGCTCCTGTCGTTATGCGCCGTCGAATGGCGATCGTGCGTGCGGTTTGTCGTGCGGGTGGTCGTCGCCCGAAATCAGAATACGGCCAGCGACGCGTTCGTGATGTCGGTCATCAGCATGTGGCCGGGCGTATGCGCGATCGCGATCGGCAGCTTCGCGTCCATCAGCGCGGTTTGCGGCGTCACACCGCACGCCCAGAACACCGGCAGCTCGCCGTCGCGGATCGTCACCGCGTCGCCGAACTCGGGGGCATTCAGATCGGCGATGCCCAGTTCGCGCGGATCGCCGAGATGGATCGGCGCGCCGTGCACGCCCGGAAACCGGCTCGTGATCTGCACCGCGCGAATCGCGTCGGCGCCGCGCATCGGCCGCATCGACACGACGAGCTGGCCGCCGAAGATCCCCGCGCGGCGATTCGGAATCGACGTGCGGTACATCGGCACGTTGCGCCCCTCCTCGACGTGGCGCAAGCCAATCCCTTCGCGGGCCAGCATGTCCTCGAACGAGAACGAGCAGCCGATCGCGAACACGACGAAATCGTCGCGCCACAGCGCTTCCAGCGACTCGACGCGTTCGGTCAGGCGGCCGTCGCGGTAGACGTTGTAGCTCGGCACGTCGGTGCGGATGTCGAGATCCTCGCCGAGCGCGTCGACCCGGAACGCGCCCGGTTCGCCGACGCCCAGCAGCGGGCAGGCTTTCGGGTTCGCCTGGCAGAAGCGCAGGAAATCGTGCGCGACCGCTTCGGGCAGGATCGCGAGGTTCGCTTGCGCGTACGGGCCGCAGTGGCCGGCGGTCGGGCCGCGGAACGCGCCGTGGCGCACGGACTGGCGGAATTCGGAAGGCGTCATGGTGGTCAAGGCTTGTGGCAGATCGGTGTGTCGTCGGGATGACGGTGGCGTGTCATCGGATACGGCGAAGAATAGAAAAGAAAAAATTTTGCCGCCAACGAGTTTTTTTGCGCTTCGTGTATAGAATTTCTTAACGGATCTTGGGGTTTTCCCCGGCTCCGTTCACTTTTCCTCACCGGCAAAGTGCGCATCCACTCTCCGTCCGACCGCCATGAACACGCGTTTTCTCGAAACCTTCGTCACGCTCGCGAAGCTGCGCAACTTCCGCACGACGGCCGCCGCGCTGCACGCGACGCCGGCCGCGATCTCGCAGCGCCTGAAGGCGCTCGAGGACGAACTGCAGACGGTACTCGTCGACCGCGACAGCCGCGAATTCCGGCTCACACCGAACGGCGAATACCTGCTCGGCTATGCGAAAGCCGTGGTCGAGGCGACGCAGGAGCTGCAGGCTGCCGCATCCGGCGAGAGCGCACTGCGCGGCAAGCTGCGGCTCGGCGTGATCGAGACCGTCGTGCACAGCTGGCTGCCGCACTACATGCGGCGGCTCGCGGCCGACTATCCGCAGCTCGAGATCGACCTGACCGTCGACGTCAGCGTCGTGCTGCAACGCCGGCTGATGGCGGGCGAGCTCGACCTGATCATCCGCGTGGAAGGCAGCGACGAGGCGTCGGTCGTATGCGATGCACTGGCGAACTATCCGGTGCGCTGGATCGCGCGCGCGGGGCTGCTACCGAACACGCGCACGGGGCTGGCGCGGCAGGTGCTGCGCCAGCCGATTCTCACCTATGGGCGTGGTACGGCGCCTCATCGTGCGCTGGAAGATATCGTCCGCACGCTCGCGCATGCGCACGGCGTGCCGCTGTCGGACACGCGCATCACCGGGTCGCCGTCGATCTCGGTGATCGTGCAGCTCGTGCGCGACGGGTTCGGCGTGGCCGCGATTCCGGTGCTGTTCGTCGATGCGTTGATCGAAAGCGGTGAAGTCGTGGAGCTGCCGCTGCAGCCGTCGCCGCCGTCGATCGTCGTGTCGATGTCGCGGCGGGCCGATGCGCCGCGGTTCGTGCATGGCGCGTCGATTGCGGCGCGGGCCGCGTGTCACGAGTATTGCGAGAAGAGCAAGCGGTTGCTGGTCGAAGCGCTTTGATGCGGTGCGGGCCGGCGGGTGGCGAGGTCGGGCATCCGGCACGCATTCGACATCGCCGCGCGAATCGCCCACAATCCCCAGCGACGCGTGGCCGCCACGCGTCGTGAATGCCGGCACGGCCGTCCGGCATTGACCGCTTCGCACGCCCCTGCACAACAAGAAGGCAATATGCAGACTCGCACCGCTTCCGCTCGCCTGAACCTCGCGCGCGCCGTCATCGTCGCGCTGTACGTCGTGTCACTGCTGCTGCCGGTCGCCGCCGAACCGCCGAATGCGGCTGGCGCCGTGACCTGGCTGCGCGGTTATATGGTGCTCGCGATCGGCCCGCTCGCAATCCTCGACCTGCAATTTGCGTGGCTCGGCAACCCGCTGCTGCTCGTTGCGCTGATCAAGCCGAACCGAATCGTGTCCGCGCTGATTGCGGTGGCCGTGGTGTTCGCGCTCGGATGGCACACGATCCCGACCGGCCCGGACTTCAAGCCGATCCACGCGTTCGGCATCGGGTACTACCTGTGGATGGCAGCAATGATCGGCGGCGCCGCGTTGCCGTGGATCGGCGGGCGCGGGAAGCAGGATGCCGCCGCGCCAGCGGCGGCGATCGCGCCGGATGCCCCGGCCGCATCGATCGATCCGATGGATTTCATTGATCCGATGGATGCGATGGAGGCCGCCGAGCGTGCCGATTCCGGCGGCGCGGCACGACTCGACACCGCACCGTCACCGCCCGTTTCGCCCGTCCCGCCGAGCCACTGGACCGTGACCGCGACCGATACGCGTATCGACGTGACCGATCACAACGGCGCAACGCACGGAATCGCGCTGTCCGACCTTGGCGCGGTCGTGATCGAAACCAACGACCAGGGGCCGTACGGGTCGTCCGTCTGGTGGATCCTGTTCGATACGAACAAGCAGTTCGCGTGCGGGTTCCCGCAGGGCGCCGACGGCGCGAAAGCGGCGGTCGACCGGCTGCTCGACCTGCCGGGCATCGATCACCGCACGGTCATCGACGCGCAGACGTCGGTCAGGAACGCGATGTTCCCGATCTGGCAGCGCGCGGCGCAGGCGCAGGTGGAGCCGAAAGACGATGAAGCGCAACGCGCCGACTGAATCGTCGCCGCAACAAAGTTGAAGGGCACGGCCGCTGAGACTCACGGCCGTGCCCCTGTCACCCGGCATCGGCCAGCCGGGGTCACCTTCTTTAGTGCCACCGCCCCGTATCCGTCCCCGGCGCGAATTCGATACCCCGCAGCACTTCCGCAAACTTCGCAGTCCGCAGCACGGCGAATTGCTCGTGCGCAGCCGTCGTCGCGCTCGTGTTCTTCAGCACGTCACGCACTGCAACCAGCCGGTTCGGGTCCGCACCGACATCGCCGTTGCCGCTGACCGTCGACGTAATCGCCCAGATCGTCACCGTGCCGTCGCGTTCGACGCGGCCCGTCAGGTTGCGCAGGCCGGCCGTCGCCGGTGCCCACGGCAAGCCCGTCGCCGAGTTGTTGCCCGCCGGATAGCCCGCGACCGAATACGGCTGGCCGAGGTTCAACCCGCTCTGCAGCGTATAGGCAAACTTCCACTGCTTCGTGCCTGCGTCGTAGACCCACTTCTGCAGGCCCGCCGTCGTCTGCGCAGCGGCATGCGTGTACAGGTCCGCACCGCCCGTGTAGCCGTCGCCTTCGTCCGCGACGTACAGCGTGTTGGCGTCGGCGAACCAGAGCCCGAACGGATAGGAGAGCGTCGTCGCGGTCTTGTTCGGCGTGGTCGGGAAGCCGGCCAGCACGCACATGTTGTTCGGCAGGCCAGCCGTCTGCAACGTGGCGGCGTTGTACGCGAGCGGCACCGTCGGCAGCACGGCCTTCGGCGACGGCACGCCGACGCCCGACGGGCAAGCCGTGCCGGTCGTATCGACGAAGTACACCGTGTTCACGCCGTTGCCGCCGCTGCCCTTCGTGTAGTACACGACGTTGTCGTGCACCGCGATGCCGCGGAAGTTGTCGTCCTTGCCGATCTTGTCGGCCTTCGCGCCGAGTTCCGTGACCGAGAAGCTCGCGAGCGGCGTCGGCACGCCCGGATCCTGCTGTGCTTCGTGATGCTTCGCGCCGTCGATGAGCTGTGCGCCCGCGCCGAGAATCACGTTGTCCGGCTGCGGGTTCGAGCCGTTGCCGGCGTTGCCCGACGTGTAGTAGATCTCGCGGCCGTCGCGATTGTTCAGGATCGCCGCGCGGCCGTTGTTGCCGCTGTACGCATTCGTCTCGGTGAAGCGGAAATGCCCGTGGCGATCGATGCGCGCGATCGCGCGGTAGAAGTTCTGCCCGTCCGGGTTCGTCGTATCGACCGCGAGCGGCGTGTTCGAGTTAGACACGTCGATCGTGTTGACCGGCGCGACATAACCCATGAATGTCAGGTAGCTGCCGTCGAGCGACAGGTGCAGGCCGAGCTCCGACTTCGAGCTGAAGCTCGTCACCATCTGGCCGTGCGCGAAGCCCTTCTGCAGGCTGTTCGGCACTTCGAGCGTGCTGACGACACCGCCGGCCGGCGTGATCTGATCGAGGAAGATGCGCGACGTGATGCCGAAGCTGCCGTCGTAGCGATCGTTGTTCCACACGTACGGATAGGTGCCGTCGTTCGGCGCGCCGGATGCCGTGCCGCAACCGCCGGTGGTCTTCGCGCAGTTCGGCGGCAGGATCGCGCCGGGCTGCACGTTGCCCGACACGTTGTCGTACACGCTGCGGCTGAGGACCAGGAAGCCCGGCACGAAGCCCGGCGTAAAACGGCTGTCGCCGTCGTTGTCATGCGGGGCGGCCTGCGCGCCGATACTCGCGGCGATCAGCGTCAGTGCAAAGACAGGAACGGTACGATCGCGCAGCGCGCGGCGGCGCTTCGCGGACAAGGCGAAATTCGGCATGGACAAGGCTCCGTACGACATCGAGTGAGGACGTTGTTGGTGGACAGACTGACGACGTGAAGCCCCGCCACCTTAGCCATGCTTGATGAAGAATTGATTGCACGCGATGTCACGGAAACCCGCTTGCGTATGCGGGTTTCCTGGTGCAGTGCCTTGTTATTAATCCGTAATACGAAAGAAATGAATCAGACAGCCATTCAGGCGGATTGGCCTGCATGCGGCTGCGCGAGCTTGCCGTCGCCATACTCGCGCAACACTTTCGAAATCACCACGCGATAGCCGTCCAGCCAGCGCGCCTGTTTCGTCTTCGCCTCGAGATGCGCCGGGTGCTGCATCAGCTGCTGCAGCGCCGCCTCCGACTCCCAGTAGTAGACGTTCTGGATCAGCCCCGATTCGGCGTTCTCCCACGTCTCCTCGCCGAGATAGCCGGGGGTCGCGCGCGCCATGTCGGCGATCTGCCGGTCGAGCCGGTGGAATTCGTCGTCGTATTGCCCGGCACGGAAAATGAAGGTCGACGCGTACATGCCCGCTCCATCGAAAGCGATTGAAAGAGCGCCGATTGTAAGGCACGTGCAATGTTTCGGGATTGTCAGGCGGCGAGCGTATCGAGATCGAGCCGGTCGGCGAGCCACGCATCGATGCGCGGTGCGTCGTCACGCAGGCCGGCCGGGGGCGCCGGCATCGCAGCCAGTGCGTGCCGCGCACGTTCAAGCGCCTGAGCGAAGCCGCGCAATTCGCGCGTCGCGGGCCGGTCGTCGGCATGCCGGCGCGCGAGTGCTGCTTCGATGTTCACACCGATCAACGCGAGTTGCGCGTCGATGAACGTCAGACACAGCGCGCGGCAATGCGCGGATACCGATGCCACGGCCAGCAGCACCGGCACGATCGACACGGTCAGGTAGCCGCCGGGCGCAAGCCGCGACAGCGCATGCCGCACGTCCTGCCCGCCATCGGTCAACGATGCGAACACCGCATCACGCCACACCGCGCGCTCGAACGCGAGCGCGTCACGATGTGCGTCGAGTGCCGCACGGTCCGAGACCTGCCCGGCCGTCACCAGCGGAATGGGAAATGATGACTCGACGGCAGCGTGTGGGGCCCCTGCTTCGACGATGCAGTTCGCGCCGAGCCATCCCGCATCGTCGCGCCGCGCGGCCAGCACGCGGGACTGCAAGCGGTCGGGCAGCATCGGATCGAGCGGCACCGCGCGGCAGATCGACGGCTTGTCCGCGTGCACGCTGCAGCGTCCGTCGTCGGCCAGCGCCGCGCACCGGCCGAGCGACGGATAGTCGTAGCCCTGCAGCGTCAGCGCGATCCATTCGTTCCCGGCGCCACCGGTGCGATGAAGCAACCGCGCCGCCAGCGCGTCGGACGCCGCGACGTCGTCCGCATCGAGCGCGTGCTCGCGGCCGCCCGCACGCCAACGCTCGCCGATGCGCCGCGTCGGCACGCGACGGATCGTCAGCGCACCGACGAAGCGATGCCGATGCCGGAACAGTTCGCGCAACGACAGCGTCGGTGCGCTGTTGCAGCAGCGTCCGCAGGCGTTGCACGCGAGCAGGTAAGTGTCTACCACGGCCGCCGCACCGAATCCTGGTAGCGCGTGAGGATGAAACGCGCGACGTCGTCCGAGTGGTACGCGGCGACGAGCTGCGTCACCCACGGCTTCGCGCGATCGGCATCGCGCACCGTCAGCACATTCGCATACGGCGAGCGCGCATCCTCGATGCTGATGCTGTCGCGCGCGGGTTGCAGCCCGGCACGCACGGCATCGTCGCTGTCGATCGCGACGAACGCGGCCGTATCGAGCGCCGCGTAGAGGCGATCGCGCCGCAGCGCGACGAGCTTCAGCCCGAGCCGGTTGCCGGTCACGTCGCGCAGCGTTGCCCGCAGGCCGGCCCGCTCGCGCAGCGTCACCAGCGTATCGTTCTGCAGCAGCACGAGCGCGCGCGCCATCCCGCGCGAATCGGCGGGAATCGCAACCGTCGCACCGGGCTGCAGTTCGTTCAGGTTCTTCAATTTGCGCGAATAAAAAGCCATCGGCAACGTGACGGTCGGCGCGATGCCGGTCAGCGCGTAGCGTTTCTGCGCGCGCGTCGCGGCAAGCTGTTGCGCATCCTCGAAGCTGGCCGCGTCAATCTGGCCGTCGGCCAGCGCCGCGTCGATGCGCGATGCATCGTCGAACTCGACCACGTCGATGCCGAATCCTCGCGATGCGGCGACCCGCTTCACTTCGTCCAGGATCTGCGCATGTACACCGCGCGTCACGCCGACGCGCACCGCCGGTGCGGCCGATTCGGCGGCAGCGGTCAAACCCGAATGACCGACCGCGCACGCAACGATCAGCCACGCGCCCACCCAACCCATGACGCGCTTCATGATGCATCCCTCAGAATCGTGCGAAACCCGATATGCGACGCGCCGAGATCGGCTTCCTGCTGTTCGCGCGACGACGCGCGATAGCGCACGCAGTAATCGCGCGAGCACAGGAACGAGCCGCCCTTGATGACCATCGGCGTATCGTGCCGGCGCGTCGGCGGCGCGACGGCCGCCGTGTCGCCGTTCGTGTGCGACTGGTGCGGGCCCGTGTACGCGTCCTTGGTCCATTCCCATGCGTTGCCGATCATGTCGTAGAGCCGGAACCCGTTCGCCGCGTAGCAGCCGACCGGCGCGAGCCCCGCATGACCGTCCTCGGCCGTGTCGAGCACCGGGAACACGCCCTGCCAGTAGTTCGCGGCCGGCTTGCCCTGCGCATCGCGCGGCGCCGCGTCGAGCGATGCATCGTCGCGACCGGCCTTGCCCGCGTATTCCCATTCGGCCTCGGTCGGCAGGTCGCGGCCGAGCCAGCGCGCATACGCGAGCGCATCGCGCTGCGTCACGAGCGTGACGGGCAGGTTGCCGAGCCCGTCGACACCGCTGCCCGGCCCGCGCGGATGACGCCACGATGCGCCCTTCACCCACGACCACCACGCCAGGTCGCGCGCGTTCATCTCGTCGCGCGTCGGCACATGGAACACGGCCGCCCCATCCTGCTGCTCCGCCTCGGTCACGTAGCCGGTCGCCTCCACGAACGCGGCGAACTGCGCGATCGTCACGTCGGTCTGGTCGATCCAGAACCCGCCGACACGCGTACGGCCGTCACCGATCGGGCGCTCGTCCGCATAGCCGCGCGTGCTGCCGAACACGAACGCGCCGCCGCGCAAGTGCACCATCCCGGCCTTCGGGTCGTCGCGCCACTTGGCCGGCAGCCCCGAATAGCGCACGCACTGCCGCTCCGTGCCGAGCGGCGCGAGCGCGCGGCCGTGATTCGCGTCGTCGAATGCGTCGCCCGCCGGTGCAACGGGATTCGCATAGCCGGCCGCGAACGCGGTGGCGAACAGCGTGGCGGCCAGCGCCGCGCCGATCGTCCAGAACCGGAACCGCATCGTGTCGCTCCCGGGTTCAGTAGTAGCCGCGCGGACGCAGCGGTTCGACCCCGCCGACGTTGCTCATGTAGGTCTTCCACTGGTCGACGAGCGTGCTGATCACCGACGGGTTCTGCGCGGACACGTCGGTCGTCTCGCCGCGATCCGACGCGAGGTCGTACAGCTGCCAGTGACCGTCGAGCGGCCCGAGCGGCGGCTCGGTCCACAAGGCCTTCCAGCGGCCGTCGGCGCTGCGCAGGTACGCACGGCCGTAGGCTTCGTCGCCGAACGGCGCGGTATGCACTTCGCCCGTCGCCGTGCCCGTCAGCACCGGCAGCAGCGACTGGCCGGTGACCGGATACACGTAGCGGTTGTTGTAGACGACCTTGCCCTTGTTCTGGTCGACACCCGTGAGTGTGTTGACGAGCGGCGGCGCCGGCTGCGACGGCGGCGTGACGCCCGCGACCGCGAGGAACGTCGCCGTGTTGTCGGTCACGTGCGTGAAGGCGCGCAGCGTCGGCAACTGCTGCGTCTGGCCCGGCAGGCGCACGATCGTCGGCGTCGATACACCGCCTTCAGCGGAATACCCCTTCGTGAGCCGGAACGGCGACGCGCTCACTTCGGCCCAGCGCAACCCGTACTGCAGGCGCTGTGCGTTCTGCTTGCCGTTGTCGGTGCCGAGCGTCGAATAGATCGGGTCCTGCCCGTTCGCGGTATCGGTCGCCGTCGGGTCGGCGCCGCCGTCGATCGGCCAGCCTTCCGCCCCGTTGTCCGACTGGAACATGATGAACGTGTTGTCGTATTCGCCGATGTCCTTCAGGTGCTGGATCAGCAGGCCGATGTTGTAGTCGAGGTTCTCGACCATCCCCGCATAGATCTCCATGTAGCGCGCCTGCGCCTTGCGCTCGGCCGGCGACAGGCTCGACCACAGCTTGTCGACCTTGCCGGGGCCGTAGTCGCTGTAGCCGTCCGCGGTCGAATGCACCGCGCTGATGTATTTCGCGGCGGCCGTGCCGTTGTTCGCGGTCGCGGGCGACGCGGCCGTCGTTTCCGGCAGGCCGTCGAACGGCTTGAAATCGGCGGGGATCAGGCCGAGCGCCTTCTGCCGCGCGATCCGCGCGTTGCGGATCGCGTCGTAGCCGGCGTCGTACACGCCCGCGTACTTGTGCAGCCACGGATCGGGTACCTGCAGCGGCCAGTGCGGCGACGTGAAGGCCGCGTACGCGAAGAACGGCTTGCCGTCGCGCTGGTTCGAATCGATGTACGAGATCAGCTTCTGCGTATAGAAATCGGTCGAATAGAACACGGCCGGGCTGCCGCCCGTGCCGCCCGGCTGTCCGGGCTGGCCAGGCTGCACGTAGCGGCCGTCTTCCGTGTAGTTCGACGAGCCGGCCGGCTCGTGCGCGAAGTGGTTCGTCGCCGCGCCGCCGAGCAGCACGTAGCTGCGCTCGAAGCCCCACTGGTCCGGCGTCTGCCCGCTGCCCGTCGCGCTGCCGACGATCCCCGAGCCGATGTGCCACTTGCCCGCGATGTACGTGTGATAGCCGGCATCCTTCAATAGTTGTGCGAACGACAATGCACGATCGTTCAGGTAGCCCTCGTAACCGGGCAGCCCGCGCCGTTCGTCGGTCGGCACGCCCATCGTGCCTTCGCCGACGAGATGGTGGTCGGTGCCGGACACCAGCATCGCGCGCGTGATCGCGCAGACGGTGCCCGTGTGATGGTTCGACAGGATGCGGCCCGACGCGACGAGCGCGTCGAGGTTCGGCGTGTTGATCTCGCCGCCGAATGCATGGATGTCGGAATAGCCGAGATCGTCGGCCATGATGTACAGGATGTTCGGGCGCTTCTGAGCCAGCGGCGGCGTGGTGCTGATGGGTGACGGCGGCGGATCGCTGTCGACGCCGCCGCACGATGCGAGCGACAGCGCACCGGCAATCGCGGCGCAGACGGCACGGAAACGAAAAGCATGTAACGGCGACGCGGACTTTTTCATTGTTCTGAACGCTCGATCTACGGGATCGGCGATCTTAGCGCCGCGCGCGCGGCACCCAAAGTCCGATTCGTCACATGCTAACGGGGTGGCGGAATATGCGTGCCAGCAGAATGTCCGCCATCAGCGCACACGCATGTGCGCGCCCGCAAAGCGCGCGAAACCGGCGCTGCCGGGCGCCGCGTCCGGCGCCCGATGCGTCGACGTCGGCTTCAACTGCGCCCGCCGAGACTGCCGCCACCGTCCACGGCCAGCACCTGCCCCGTGACGAAGCCCGCCTCGTCCGACAGGAAGAATGCAATCGCCGCGGCCACGTCGTCGGACGTGCCGAGCCGGCGCGCGGGGATCGTCGCGAGCACCTTGCGCTCGGCTTCGCTGCCGACGGGCCGCGTCTGCCGGAACAGCTCCGTCTCGATCGGGCCCGGCGCAACCGCGTTGACGGTCACGCCGTGTTCGGCGAGTTCAAGCGCCCACGTGCGCGTGCAGCCGACGAGCGCACTCTTCGCGGCGGAATACGCGGTGCGATCGAGGCTGCCGAAAATCGCGCGGCTGCAGATGTTGACGATGCGTCCGTGGCCGCGTGCCTTCATCGCATCCGCGAAATGCTGCGTGACCTGGATCGCGGCCCGCACGTTGAGATCGAACACGGTCTGCAGCGACAGGAAATCAATCTGCCCCAGCGGCTGCGGCAACACGATGCCCGCGTTGTTCACGATGCCGTCTACATCGTGCTGCTCGCTGATGCGTGCCAGGGTGGCCGCCGTCTGCTCGATGTCGGCGAGATCGCACGCGAGCAATGCGCCGGGGAAGTCGATGCCCTGCGCGTGACGCGCAAGGCCGATGACGTGATGACCGCGCCGGGCGAGCAACGTGCTGACCGCGAGGCCGATGCCGCGCGATGCGCCGGTGACGAGATAGGTGCGAGATGACATTCGTGCTCCCGAAGTCCGTTCATGTGAATAGCGTGGAGAGATGTTTCCGGAGCGGAAGCCCGGAACCTGCACTTTCGTCGGACGATTCTACGTGCGTAACGGGACGTTACGTCGTGTCGTTACGGGCGAACCCGTAGCAACACGTTACGTTTTCTTCGATCAGCATCGCCAGGAATTTCCAAATCACGATTTTCCGGAAATATCGTCTGATTTAATTGTAATGCTCCATTTATAAAAGAAAGTTTGTTAATGAATATCGAACTCGCAAACGTTTTACGTGAAAGAAACACGGCATCCAAAAATTAGACGAATAATGACTTAAAAATATAAACCGTTTAAAACAGCGGCAGGCATGCCTCTTGCTGACTCCCCCCACCATGTGCCGCGTTCGACCAGGAACGAATAACCCGAAAATCGGGCGGCACCTTATTTCGTACAAATGATTCCGGGGTCGGGGAAATGGTATCGAGCGCAAGCAGGCGATTGGCCTGGGGGGCCGTGACGTGCCTGTCGCTATTCGCGACGGCACACGCACTGGCACAAGACACCGTCGACGTGGCCCCTGCCGCCGCGGCGAACGGCGGACATCCGATTGCGCCGCCCTCGACGCTGCTGAACGCCGAACGCGTCCTCGAAGCACCGAAGCCCGCGCCCGGCGCGGGCCCGGCCACAGCGAAGCCGGCCACCGGCGCCGCGTCGGCCGGCCCCCAGGCCGCCGCCCGCCATGCCCTTCCGGAAGACCAGCTCGGCGGCACGGTCACGACCGATGCCGTGACGCTCGCCGGCCGCGATTTCTATACCTACTTCTCGCAGACGTGGTCGGAAATCCCGCTGAGCGAGCGCTACATGGTCGCCATTCACGAACGCCCGTCCGGGCGATACGGCAGCCTGATCTGGGTCGAATTCCAGCAAAAACGCGTATTCCAGACCTTCCTGCCGATCGCACGGGCAAACGTCAAGGCCGTGGCGGAAAGCGCCGCCAATATTTCCTTTCAAACCGTCATTCAGGACGATCTGTCGAATTTGTTGTTTCCCGATTCGGATCTGGCCAAAGACGAGATTTAGTCGATTAATCAAAAACAGGGGTTAGGGAAAATGAATCGAATCAGATTGAGCTTGATCGCCCTGGTCGCGATGACCGCGGTGTCGCCGTATGCGTGGTCGTCGACGCTGGTTTATCAGCCGAACAACCCGAACTTCGGCGGCAACCCGGCAAACGGCCCGAATCTGCTCAACGAGGCCAATGCGCAGAACAAGCACACGGATCCGTCGCTGTCGGCCTATTCGTCGCCGACGTCCACGTCGTCGCTGGACCAGTTCAATGCGCAGCTGCAGCAGGCGATCCTGTCGCGCGTCGCCGGCTCGGTGACGAACTCGATCGTCGGCACCAACGGCGAGCTCAAGCCGGGGACGATCAGCACCGGCAACTTCACGATCGTCGTGAGTACGGCCGGCAACGGCAACCTGCAAGTGACGACCACCGACAAGACGACGGGTGCGACCTCGACGTTCATCGTCAGCAACGGCCAATAAATCGAAAAAAACGACTGAGCGAATCATGAAAAAAAATGCTGAACGCACACGCTTCAACACGGGGATGACACGGATCGCCATGGGCGCGGTGTTGCTGCTGTCGCTGGTCGGCTGCGTCACGCGGCCGATGCCGGCACTGAGCAACGCGACGCTGACGCCGCCGACGCGCACCACGCGCGACCTCACGCACCTCCCGCCGCCGAAGGGCAAGATCGTCGCGGCCGTGTACGGCTTTCGCGACCTGACGGGGCAGTACAAGGCCTCGCCGGACAGCTCCTTCTCGTCGCAGGTCACGCAGGGCGGCGCGTCGTTCCTCGTCAAGGCGATGCGCGACTCCGGCTGGTTCACGCCGGTGGAACGCGAGAACCTGCAGGATCTGCTGACCGAACGCAAGATCATGCGCGCCACCGACGGCTCGGATGCGAAGAAGGCGCAGAACGACGCGATGGCGCCGCTGATGCCCGCGAACATCGTGCTCGAGGGCGGCATCGTCGGCTACGACACGAACGTCCGGACCGGCGGGGCCGGCGTCGCCTACCTCGGGATCAGCGGATCGACGCAGTACCGGATCGACCAGGTCACCGTCAACCTGCGTGCGATCGACATCCGCACGGGCCAGGTGCTCAACAGCGTGTCGACGACCAAGACCGTCTACTCCTATCAGGTCGACACGGGCATCTATCGCTTCGTCGGCTTCAAGGACCTGCTGCAGGCGGAAGCCGGGCTGACGCGTAACGAACCCGCACAGATCTGCGTCAACGAAGCGATCGAATCGGCGCTCACCCACCTGATCGTCCAGGGCGTCGCGAACCAGACCTGGGTGCTGAAGAACGACCAGGACTGGTACGACCCGACGATGCAGCGGTATCTGCAGGAAGACCGGAAATACGCGCAGGACATGGAGGACGCGAACACCGCGTACGACCCGCAGAAGATCGATCGTTCGGCTGCGTCCACTCATTAACCGGCATCACGCCGGCCAGCGGAGAAAACATGATGAATCGACAGCGTGATCGGAACGGGCGCGCCCGCGCGATGCGGCGGGTGCTCGCGATCGTGGGGGCAGCAGCAGCCATGCAGGCGGCGTCGGCGGCACCCGTGCCGCTCAACGACCTCGGCCCGCCGGAACCCGCGTTCGACTACAGCGGCAACATCGTCGCGGTCCGGCAGAGCGGCGTCGGCAATAACGCATCGCTCGACCAGGCGGGCCACAACGGTGCGCTGATCTGGCAGGCCGGCGACGGCAACGCGATCGTCGCGCGGCAGACCGGTGCGCAGAACTGGATCGCGGCGTCGCAGGTCGGTCTGGGCAACACGTTGAATGCGACCCAGCGCGGCAACGGCAACACGTTGCAGGTGCAACAGAACGGTGTCGGCAATTCGGTCGAATCGACGCAGGTCGGCACGTCGCTGTCGGCGCGCGTCACGCAGAACGGCATCAACAACGCGGTGAACATCGTGCAGGGCGGATCGAACACCGGCATCCAGGTGATCCAGACCGGCAACGGCGCGCGCGCCACGGTGGTGACGCGGTAACGGTTACGCGGTTTGCAAGTGCTTTGCTTGAAGTGGTGTGAGGTGTGGGACGTGAGAGCGTCCTCAATTGGCGGGGGTGCCGGCAAAAGATCGACTTTTCCGGCGAATTTTCTTTCGAATCAGGAGCAACAAATGAAGGTGACCAAGTCTGCAATCGCAATCGCAGTGCTGATGCTCGCATCGGCTGCCGCACAGGCCGATTCGTCGGGGAACAACGTGAACATCGGACAATCCGGCAACTTCAACTCGGCAACCGTCGAACAGACGGCGACGAGCGGTGATTCGGTGACGATCAACCAGTCGGCAGCCGGCAACGATCCCCGCTACGGGTTCGTCGCCAACGTGACGACGCAGGGCGGTAGCGGCGACACGACCGTGATCCAGCAGAACTCCTGGTGGGCGCAGCCGTATTCGAGCGTGAACGTGTCGCAGACGAACACGTCGAACGAGCGGAACTACGTGACGCAATCGGGTGGCGGCGATTTCTCGGCGACCATCACGCAATCGGCGTCGGTTTACACCGGCGGCCCGCAATACGACACCAACACGATCAACCAGTACAGCTATATCGATAGCGCGTCGATTTCGCAATCGGGCGGCGGCTGGAACACCGTGACGATCAACCAGGGCACGCCGAGCCAGTCGGCGATCGGCAACAACGCGACCGTGACGCAGGCGGACACGACCGGCAACACCGTCGGCATCACGCAGACCGGCAACAACGGCACCGCGAACGTCCAGACGACCTGGGCCGGCGGGAACGCGACGTCGATCACGCAAACGGGCGGCACGACCAACGCCAGCGTGACGCAGTTCGCCGAAAGTGGCGACCAGGTCACGACGACCCAGAGCGGCACCGAAACCGCCACCGTGAGCTCGTGGTTCGGCGGCGGCAACAACACGACGATCTCGCAATCGGGTGGCGTGAACGGCAACAACGCGACGGTGAACCAGATCGCGGCGACCGGCAACACGACGTCGATCACGCAGACCGCCGACGGCAACAACGCGACGGTCAATCAATGGTTCGAGTTCGGCGACAACGCGACGATCAACCAGTCGGCAGCGTCGAACAACGCGACGATCACGCAGCAGTTCGGCTACGGCAACAGCGCGTCCATCACGCAAACGGCCGCGTTCAACACGGCGTCGATCTCGCAAAACAACTCGGCCGGTTCGTCGGCATCCATCACGCAGGCTTCGGCGGACAACCAGGCGTCTGTGGCGCAAACGGCATCGGGCTCGTCGACGACGGTGAGCCAGTCGGGCGACATCGGCAACTACGTCAATGCGTCGCAGACGGGTGCGGATGACGTGCTGAGCCTCTCGCAGGCCGGTGGCTTCAACATCATCAACGCATCGCAAGTGTCGGGCTCGGGCAACCAGGGCTACGTGACGCAGAACGGCTACTTCAACAACGCCACGCTGGTACAGCAAGGCAACGCGAACTACGCGAGCATCAACCAGAACGGCGCCTACAACACCGTTTCGCTCAAGCAGCACTAAGCACCGCCGGTGTCACGAAAAGGCCGGACGGTTGCCCGTTCGGCCTTTTTTTCATTCGACAGGGGACGATCATGGTTGGCATTCACGATCTCAACGCCTATTTCGACATCGCCGCCAGTGCCGGCGGCGTGAACATCGTGCCGCACGTGCAGGCGGCCGCGCCGGTCGACGTGTCGTACAGTCTGCGCATTACCAAAACCGGCGGCGCCGGCTCGGCCTCGCTGACGCGCTCCGGCGAATCGCGACTCGCCGGCGGCGAGGATCGGCCGCTCGCGACGCTGCGGCTGAGCGTCGATTCGGGCGATATCTGCAAGGCGACGCTGGTGCTGCACGTCAATGGCGAGCACGCGGAGTATTCGGTGGACTGCAATCCGCACCGGGCGTCGAATTGAACCGGTGCGGCGCCGGCGCGTCACGCCGCATGCCGGGCACGCGTCGGCGGC
>NZ_JAAGPE010000194.1:0-18670 GCF_017104605.1 Burkholderia sp. Ac-20384
TGCACGACCGCAACACTTTGTTCGGGGGCGGCGAGCGCGGGCTGACCGACTACCCGACGCTGGCCCAGGCCGCGGCCTGAGCCGGCCTACCCGAGACTGCTCATGAGAATCACGCTCCCCTCCCGCCTGGGCTTCGGCACCGCGCCGCTGGGCAACATGTACCGCGACATCCCGCACGAAGAAGCGCTGGCCACGGTCGACGCAGCGTGGGAAAGCGGTATCCGCTACTTCGACGCCGCGCCGCTGTATGGCGCCGGCCTCGCCGAGCTGCGCCTCGGCGAAGCGCTCGCGGGGCGCCCGCGCGACGCGTATTCGCTCGGCACCAAGGTCGGCCGGCTCGTGCTCGACGAGCACGAAGACGCATCGCAACGCGATCTCGGCGAAAAAGGCGGCCTGTTCCGCCACGGGCTGCCGAACCGGATCGTCTACGACTACACCGAAGACGGCACGCTGCGCTCGATCGACGCGAGCCTCAAGCGGCTGCGCACCGACCGGCTCGACACCGTGTGGATTCACGACCCGGCCGTCGATTTTCACGGCGACGCATGGCGCGACGTGTTCGACGTCGCGATGTCGGGCGCGGCCAGGGCCCTCACGCGGCTGCGCGACGAAAAGGTCATCCAGGGCTGGGGCCTCGGCGTGAACCGCGTCGAGCCGTGCGAACTCGCGCTCGAACGCGCGGACCCCGACGGCTTCCTGCTGGCCGGCCGCTACACGCTGCTCGATCATGCCGGCGCGCTCGAACGGCTGATGCCGGAAAGCGCCGCGCGCGGGCTCGGGATCATCGTCGGCGGCCCGTACAACTCGGGCGTGCTGGCGGGCGGCACCCATTACGAGTATCAGCCGGCCACGCAGGCCATGCTCGACCGCGTCGCGCGTATCCGGCAGATCTGCGAACGATTCGGCGTCGATGTCCGCGCGGTGGCGCTGCAATTCTCGCTCGCACACCCGGCCGTCGCGGCCGCGATCCCCGGTGCAAGCCGGCCCGATCGCATCGACGACAACCTGCGTCTCGCGGCGGTGCCAATCCCGGCCGAACTGTGGGATACGCTGAAAGCCGAGCGCCTGATTGCCGCACATGCACCGACGCCGGTGGGCCCGGCCTGAGGTTGGGCCGGGCATGCGCTGCCGCGTCAACCAACGGCCGCGCATCCCCGGCCGCGCGCAATCGCAGCGGCTATCGCCACGATTGCCATTTGCGCATTGCAGCCGGTGCAATTGGCGTCTAGCGTTTACGGGTTCGTCGACGTCTACCCGTCACCCGACCTGAAAGGATGCCTCGCCATGCGAAGCCGCTTCCCGAAACGCCCCATGCTGCCGGCCGCCGCGGCCTGCGTTGCACTCGCCTTCTGCGTGTCGTCCGCCCGCGCCGACGACTCCGCCGGCCTCACGCCGCCCCAGCCGGCCACGCCCGTGCTGTCGACGACTGCGGCCGGCATACAGGTCTACACGTGCGACTACGATGCCGGACACAAGCTCGCGTGGGTGTTCCAGCACCCGGAAGCGATGCTGTTCGACGCCGGCGGCACGCTCGTCGTCCGGCACGGCACGGGGCCGTCATGGGAAGCGCCCGACGGCAGCCGCATCACCGGCAAGAAGCTCGCGGAAGCGCCAAGTGCACGCCCGGGCAGCATTCCGCAACTCCTGCTCGCAGCAACACCGGCCGCAACGGACGCGAAGGCCACGGGCGGCACGCTCGCCGGCGTGCGCTTTGTGCAGCGGCTCGATACCGCGGGCGGCATGCCGCCGGAGGCAGCGTGTTCGACCGAGCATGCGATCGGCCGCTTTCCGTATTTCGCGCGCTACGTGTTCCTGAAGTAACGCACGGCGGCGCCCGAAGCGTCGGGCGCCGCCGCGGCATTGACTTTCGCGCACCTTATTAATTAGTCATCCTGCCCTTCAAGCAAGGATGCATGCCTCCGTTCAGGCAACGCTGCGCTCAGCCGATCCGCATCGACAACTCGACATCGCCGCCGAACGGCACCGACAGATAGCCGTTCTCCGGCGAGCGCACGCAAGCGAGATAGTCGGGGCTGAAATCGGCATTGTCGGCAACGACGAACGCGCCGGTTCGCAACCGCGGCTCGACGAGTGCAAGCACCTCGGGATACAGCGCCTTCGCGCCATCGAGCAGCAACAGGTCGACCGAATCCGGTAAATCGGCGGCCAGCGTGCGCAGCGCATCGCCCTCGCGGATCTCGACGAGATCGGCAAGCCCGGCCGCCGCCAGGTTCGCCCGTGCCCGCACGACCTTCGACGGCTCGAATTCGCTCGTGATCAGCCGGCCGCCGCCGTTGTCGCGCAGCGCGGCCGCGAGATGCAGCGTCGAAATGCCGAACGACGTGCCGAATTCGACGATCGACCGCGCACCACCGCTGCGCGCGAGCATGTACAGCAGCGTGCCCGTCTCGCGCGACACGGCAAGCGGATAGTCCTTCAGGCGCGCATACAGATCGGTGTAGTCGGTCTTGCTGCGCATCAGCCGCGCTTGCTCGTCGCGCGACAGGCTGGCGAAGTCCGGGCTCGTCGCGGGCGACGAGGCGTCGGCTTCGTCGAACAGGCGTGCCAGCAGCGAAGCCAGCGGGTCGAGCGTCAGGGTGGTCATGCGAATCTCCGGGTTCGGGTTGAGTGCGTCGTGGCACCCGATTAGAATATGACGAACTATTCAGGTTTTACTATTCGCATTGGCCAGCCGCTCATGACCGACCGCCCGAACGCCCGGATTGCCACGCGCAAGCAGCCTCAGCAGGCCCGCTCGACCCGGCTCGTCGAGGACGTCCTGCAGGCTGCTGTTCAGGTTTTGGCGAGCGAAGGCGCGCAGCGCTTCACGATGGCGCGGGTCGCCGAACGCGCCGGCGTGAGCGTCGGCTCGCTGTACCAGTACTTCCCGAACAAGGCGGCCGTGCTGTTCCGGCTGCAGCACGACGAGTGGCGGCAGACGGCCGAGATGCTGCGCGGGATGCTGGAGGACGTGAACCAGACGCCACCCGAGCGGCTGCGCACGGCGGTTCACGCGTTCGTCCGTTCGGAATGCGACGAGGCGCGGATGCGCATCGCGCTCGACGACACCGCACCGCTCTATCGCGACGCGCCCGAGGCGCAGGAAGCGAAGGCGGCCGGCAACCGCATCTTCCAGGCGTTCATGCGGGAGGCGCTGCCCGATGCCCCGGCTGCTACGCGCGCGCTCGCGTGCGACCTGATCACCACGACGCTCACCACGGCCGGCAAGGCGTTTTCGGAAAGCGAACGCTCGCCCGACGAAATCGATGCGTATTCGAACGCGATGGCCGACATGTTCTGCGCATATCTCGACCATCTCGCGCACAATTGAGGCCGGGGCGACGCCAAGAACCGCCCCCATGCAAGGGCGGCATCGTCCGAATGCAGGTTGCGCGCGGCGGCGTATCCCGTCACCCGCCCCTGTTTCCACCGGCCTTCCAGGCCACCATGAAAGATATTTGTAATTTTCGATGCATCCCCCGCTTTCCCCCAGCCCGTCGACCCCGCGTTCAAATAATCGCCTTAACGGATTCGAACTAGGCGTATACACGCGTGTCGTCGCGACGGAGCCCCGTTGCACGCCGATATAAGCGCTGAGACATGCGCTGCATGCTCTTCCCCCAATGGGACGTGATGGGCGGTTCGCCTAACCTTCGCTTCGGCAAAGCGCACGTGACGGGGTCGACCCCACAACGCGTCGCACGACGCGA
The DNA here is from genome assembly GCF_017104605.1 of Burkholderia sp. Ac-20384. Classification (NCBI taxonomy): domain Bacteria; kingdom Pseudomonadati; phylum Pseudomonadota; class Betaproteobacteria; order Burkholderiales; family Burkholderiaceae; genus Burkholderia; species Burkholderia sp. Ac-20384. Next base: position 3,711 of record NZ_JAAGPE010000194.1, read on the forward strand.
CACCCTCGCGATCGTTTCGATTCGCACGTAACGACACGGATCACGCGTCATTCGTCCCCACGACGTTGCCGACAATCCCAACTAGATACGAGACACCCTGACGACGGTTCGCTACGGGCCGTTTCAGCACGCTGATAAAGGAGCAAGCTCATGAGTGATACCCCGGTGCAGCCGACGGTCGGCGTCGGCGCGGAAGAAACTGACTTTGGCACCAAGGGAGTCATCGACCGGTATTTCGGCATTTCGTCGCGCGGCAGCACGCAGCGCCGCGAGATCATTGCCGGCGTCACGACCTTCCTCGCGATGGTCTATTCCGTGTTCGTCGTTCCCGGCATGTTCGGCAAGGCCGGCTTCGACACGAGTGCCGTGTTCGTCGCGGTCTGCCTCACCACCGCGTTCGGTTCGCTGCTGATGGGCCTGTGGGCGAAGCTGCCGATCGCGATCGGCTGCGCGATCTCGCTGACCGCGTTCACCGCGTTCGGCCTCGTGCTCGGCAAGGGGCTGTCGCCGACCGTCGCGCTCGGCGCCGTGTTCCTGATGGGCCTCGTGTTCACCGGCATTTCCGTCACCGGCGTGCGTTCGTGGATCCTGCGCAACCTGCCCGCGGGCGTCGCGCACGGCACCGGGATCGGCATCGGCCTGTTCCTGCTGCTGATCGCATCGAACGACGTCGGCCTCGTGATCAAGAACCCGGGCGCCGGCCTGCCGGTCTCGCTCGGCCAGATCACCGCGTTCCCGGTCATCATGTCGGTCATCGGCCTCGCCGCGATCTTCGGCCTCGAAAAGCGTCGCGTGCCGGGCGGCATCCTGCTCGTCGTGATCGCGATCTCGATCTTCGGCCTGATCTTCGATCCGAGCGTGAAGTACCACGGCATCTTCGCGCTGCCGTCGCTGAGCGCACCGGGCCATGCGTCGCTGATCGGCGCGATGGACATCAAGGGCGCGCTGTCGATGGCCGTGCTGCCGAGCGTGCTGGCGCTGGTGATGACCGCGGTGTTCGACGCGACCGGCACGATCCGCGCAGTCGCGGGCCAGGCCGGCCAGCTCGACGAGAACGGTCGCATCATCAACGGCGGCCGGGCGCTGACCGCCGATTCGCTCAGCTCGATCTTCTCCGGCTTCCTCGGCGGTGCGCCGGCAGCGGCGTACATCGAGTCGAGCGTCGGCGTGGCCGCCGGCGCGAAGACGGGCCTCGCGGCCGCCGTGGTCGGCCTGCTGTTCCTCGTCGTGATGTTCTTCTCGCCGCTCGCGGGCCTCGTGCCGTCGTACGCCACCGCACCGGCGCTGATGTACGTCGGCCTGCTGATGCTCGGCAGCGTGAGCAAGCTGCACATGGACGACATGGTCGACGCGATGTCGGGCCTCGTGTGCGCCGTGTTCATCGTGCTGACCGCGAACATCGTGACGGGCATCATGCTCGGCTTCTCGACGCTCGTGATCGGCCGCATCGCCAGCGGCGAATTCCGCAAGCTGAACGTCGGCACCGTGCTCATCGCAGCCGTGCTCGTCACGTTCTACCTCGGCGGCTGGGCGATCTGACCGCGAAACGTGCGCGACGTCGCCGGCAGAAGGACGGCGCGCATCGGGACGACATCGTCTCCTCCACCATCATCGTTGATGGTCTCCAGGCCTGGGAACGCAAGTTTCCAGGCTTTTTTTGTTGAGGCGGCGCCGTGCGGCGCGCTTCGCGCAAACGGCGCAACGTGAATCCGCCCCCGATGCTACGATCGTGCTTTGCCTTCAGGAGCCCCCATGAACGCGCTCGGCATCGTCTCCGAATCGAGCACCCGGACGTCGGCGCACAAGCCGCCGTTCATCCCGTCGTTCGGCTTCCACGAAGTGCACGAATCGAAGCCGATCGATGCCGCGCCGGCGCGCATCATCGACACGGTCGCCGCGCTCGACATGCGCACGGATCCGATCGTCGACGCACTGCTCAACGTCCGCGAATTCCCGGCAGCCGTTGCCGCGTCGCTGCGCCACGGCCCCCCGCGAATCGAACGCGAACGCTTCGGCCTCCATGCGTTCACGCCGCTGCATCGCGACGAAAGGTCGCTGTCGTTCGGCCTGATCGGCCGCTTCTGGCGTCCGGACCTCGGCGTGCTGAAGATCGCCGACGCGGCGGCGTTCGTGCAGCACGACGACCCGCGCGAAGCGAAGCTGGTGCTCCGCTTCGAAGTCGTCGGGCTCGCGTCGGGCGCGCACATGCTGCGCACCGAAACCTTCGTGCATTGCCCGACCGTCCGCACGCGGCTGCTGTTCATGCCGTACTGGCTCGCGATCCGGATGGCGAGCGGCTGGATTCGGCGCCGCACGCTGACGGCGGTGGAGATGGCGCTGGCGTAGGGCCCCGCCGCGCCTGCCATTGCGGCACGCGCAAGCGCCCCGCATCAAAACGGCTTGACCACGACCAGCCCGACGACGATCGCCGTCGCGGCCACGACCGCACCCGCCGCCTGCCCGAGCCACGGCGCCGGCACGACGACCAGATCGTCGCGTTCCATGCGCCGCAGCGTGCCGGCCAGGATCCCGTGCAGCGCCGACAGCGCGGCGACCACCCCGAGCTTCACCGACAGCCACGCCGCGCCGAACCAGTGACCGTTCAGCGCCAGCGCGATCCCCGCAATCCACACGAGCGCGAGCGCGGGGGCCGTCACCGTTCGGTCCCAGCGGCGCACCGCGCGATGCACGGCGAGGTTGGCAATACGCACGCTGACGGACAGCATCAGCAGGCCGCCGACGAACGTGACGACGGCAACGACATGAACAGCCTTGAGCCACAGATAGATCATTGCGCGTGCCTCCTGCGCGCGATCCATCCGGCACTCGTCAGCCCCACAAAAGGCACGACGGCCGCCAGCACGAGCCGCGCGACCTCGGCCTTGCTCCACAGCCCGCTCGACGCGGTGCCGACGACCGCCCACACGTACATCGCGAACGCGATGCCGTGCACCGGGCCCATGATCGATACCACGGCCGGATAACCGGCCAGGTGCTTGAGCGGCACGGCGACGCATACCAGTACGACAAGCGTGGTCGCCTCCAGCAACGACAGGTATTGCAGGTTCCGCAGCGCATTGCGATCGTCTTGTTGCATCGGCAGCCTCCAGGTTGGTCCGCGACGATTGTCGCGTGTGGTGCCGTTCCGGGCCATTGGCTAAAATGACATCTTTAAACGGATTCTGGCCAAGCCCCCGAACGCCATGCATACGGTCGCCGTTCTCGCCTTGCCCGAGGTCGTCCCGTTCGATCTGGGCATCGCGTGCGACACGTTCGCGCGCGTACGTTCGCCCAACGTCGCGCAGCCATACCGCGTCCGCGTGTGCAGCGAGCACGCGCGTGTCGCGGGCGACCTGTTCGACCTGCGTCCCCCGTTTCGTCTCGACGCACTCGCCGATGCCGACACGATCGTCGTTCCCGGCACGTCCGTGCCGCTCGCGCCCACATCGCGCCACGTGATCGCGGCGCTACGCGCGGCTGCCGCGCGCGGTTGCCGGATCGCGTCGATCTGCAGCGGCGCATTCGTGCTCGCGGAAGCCGGGCTGCTCGACGGCCTGCGCGCGACGACGCACTGGCTTGCGGCCGCCGAACTCGCGCGCCGCTATCCGAGCGTGACGGTCGATCCGAACGTGCTGTTCGTCGACAACGGGCAGATCCTGACGTCGGCCGGCGCGGCAGTCGCCGTCGACGCGGCGCGCTGTGCGGTGGCGCCGCGGGTCCGCGAAGGCGGGCAGGCGCAGTTCATCGCGCCGGAATGGCCAGGCGGCACCGACGGCCTGCAAGGCCTGATGGACTGGCTGCAGGCCAACCTGCGCAAGCCGCTCACGCTCGACGCGATGGCCCGCAAGGCGTCGACGAGCGTGCGCACGCTGACGCGACGTTTCCAGGAGCAGACGGGCACATCGCCGCGGCAATGGCTGCAGACCGCCCGCGTCAGGCATGCGCAGCAGTTGCTGGAGGTCACGGCGCTGTCGATCGAGCATGTCGCGACGGAGGCCGGCTTCGGTTCGGTCACCGCGTTTCGCGAGCGGTTCGCGCGCATCGTCGGCACGTCGCCGCAGCGGTATCGTCAGGCGTTCCGCGCGCGAACCGGCGCATGATGATCACCTCGTCGCCAACCAGCGCAGCTCGGCTCGCGATACGTCCCCTCGACGACGCAAAACCCTGCGCACGCAACCGTCAGGATCGCTACCGAATTCAGCAACACCCCATCGCCCGCCACAGCATCGCGCCAACCGGACCCGATCGATGACCCGCATCCGCAACCCCCTGAACATCGCGCAGCTCCAGGCGTTCGTCTCCGCCGCGCATCACAAGAGCCTGCGCGCCGCCGCGCGCGAACTCGGCGTCACGCAGCCGGCGATCACGCATACGATCCGCGAGCTCGAAACGGCGCTCAACGCGGAGCTGCTCGCGCGCAGCGTACGCGGCGTCGAGCTGACCGCGTGCGGCCATGCGCTGCTGCCGCGCGCCGAGCAGTTGCTCGGCGATATCCGCCGCACGGTCGAGGCCGTCGAGCAGGTGAAAGGCGAGATGTCGGGGCGCGTCGCGGTCGGCACGATGCCGTCGATCGCGTTGACGGCGCTGCCGCGCGCCGTGACGGCATTCCGCCAGTCGATGCCGAACGTGAGCCTGCATCTCGAGGAGGTGACGGTACCCGACGCGCTTGCGCAGTTGCGCAACGGCACGCTCGACATCGCTGCGATGCACCATGTCCCCGCGCTCGACCGCGATTTCACGCAATCGCCGCTGCTGTCGACCGAATTCACCGTGGTGATGCGCGAAGGCCACCCGCTTGCGCAGGCGCGCCGGTTAGAAGAATTGCTCGATGCCGAGTGGATCGTCACCGTCGGCGCCGAGCAGTTTCCGTACAGCGTGATGGTCGGGATGTTCGAGGCGCACGGGCTGCCACTGCCGAAGCGCCTGCTGCGATCGCCGATGTCGTTCGCGGTCACGCTCGGGCTCGTCGCGCGCTCGGACGTGATCGGCTGCTTCACGCGCCCGCTCGCCGCGATGGTTGCGCCGCTCGGCATCCGCACGGCGGAACTCGACGAAAGCATGCCGCGCTTCGACCTGTCGATCATCGCGCGGCGCGACCTGCTGCCCACGCCGGCCGTCACGCAATTCGTCACGTGCCTGCAGCGCGCGGTCAACGAAACGCTCGGCTGAATCGTTCCTGTGTCTGAAACGGCGGCGCCCCCCGCGCGCCGCCGCCGGGCCCGGTATCGGGGCTTGTCCTAGGCGCCCTGCCGGTATTTTGTCTTGATAATCTTGCGCACGTCGCGCGCCCGCATCGGGTGGGCGAAACGGACAGCCTGTCGCGAAGCCGCGCCGGGCCGAAGGCTTACGGCGCGGCACAACCGCGCACCCATCGAACAAAACGAGGAGTCACCGAGTGAAAAAGATTCTTGCGGCTGTGACCGTAGCCCTGCTCGCCGTATCGGCAGGCACCGCGTATGCGAAGGACTGGACGACCGTGCGGTTCGGCGTCGACGCAAGCTACCCGCCTTTCGAATCGAAAGGCGCTGACGGCAAGGTGGTCGGGTTCGACGTCGACCTCGGCAACGAAATCTGCCGCCGCATGAACGCGAAGTGCGTGTGGATCGAAAACGACTTCGACGGGATGATTCCGGCACTGAAGGCCCGCAAGTTCGACGGCGTGCTGTCGTCGATGTCGATGACGCCGGCGCGTCAGGAACAGATCGCCTTCTCGGCGAAGCTGTTCAACACGCCGACGCGCCTCGTCACGAAGAAGGGCGCCGGCCTGATGCCGACGGCCGAATCGCTGAAGGGCAAGTCGGTCGGCGTCGAGCAGGGCACGATCCAGGAAACCTATGCGAAGACGTACTGGGCCTCGAAGGGCGTGAACGTCGTGCCTTACCAGAACCAGGACCAGGTCTACGCCGACCTGATCTCCGGCCGTCTGGACGGCGCGCTGCAGGATGCGGTGCAGGCTGAAATCGGCTTCCTGAAGACGCCGCGCGGCGCGAACTTCGATTTCGCCGGCAAGGATCTCGACGATCCGAAGACGCTCGGCGAAGGCGCCGGCATCGGCCTGCGCAAGGAAGACACCGACCTGAAGGCGAAGATCGACGGCGCGATCGCCGGCATGCGCAAGGACGGCACGTACGCGAAGATCGCGAAGAAGTACTTCGATTTCGACGTCTACGGCAAGTAATCCGCACGCCAGGCGCACGCTGCGCTGCGTCGCAAACGGGCTCCGCAAGGAGCCCGTTTTTTTTGCGCGCGCGGCACCGGCGGTGTTATTTTTTCCGCACCAACCTGATGATTCTCAAAGAAAATCGACGTGTTCTGGCGCCGGTTTGATGGCGGCGAGGGGGCAACGTACAATCGATCTTCCACGCACACCGGATCATTCGCGGCTGCGCCGCACTCCCCCATCATGCAAACGCAGACCCATCCGCTGATTTCCCCCGCCGTCGGTACCGAACGCCAGATCACGAGCTTTCACTACGGCCCGCGCGGCGGCAAGAAGGTCTATATCCAGTCGTCGCTGCACGCGGACGAACTGCCCGGCATGCTGGTCGCCACGCTGCTGCGCCGCAAGATCGCCGCGCTCGAGACGGCCGGCAAGCTGCGCGGCGAAGTCGTCATCGTGCCCGTGCCGAACCCGATCGGCCTGTCGCAACACGTGTTCGGCGATCATCTCGGCCGCTTCGAGCTCGGCTCGATGCAGAACTTCAACCGCAATTTCTACGATCTCGCGGCGCTCGTGCTGCCGCGTGTCGAACACCGCCTCACGAACGACGCGCAGCACAACCTCGTCGCCGTGCGTGCCGCGATGCGCGAAGCGCTCGACGAGCAGGCGCCGCGCACCGAGCTCGACTCGCAGCGCCTCGCGCTGCAGAAGCTGTCGTTCGACGCCGACATCGTGCTCGACCTGCATTGCGACAGCGATGCAGTGATGCACCTCTACACGAATCCCGATTTGTGGCCGGACGTCGAGCCGCTGTCGCGCTACCTCGACGCGCAGGCGTCGCTGCTTGCGCTGAACTCGGTCGGCAACCCGTTCGACGAGATCCACAGCTTCTGCTGGTCGGACCTGCGCAACCGTTTCGGCGACCGCTTCCCGATCCCGAACGGTGCGATTTCCGTCACGATCGAGCTGCGCAGCGAGCGCGACGTGTCGTACGAGTTCGCCGAAAAGGACGCGCAGGCGATCGTCGAATACCTGACCGAGCGCGGGGTCGTCGACGGCACGCCGGCGCCGCTGCCGCCGCTCGCGCATCCGGCTACGCCGCTCGCGGGTACCGATCCGCTCGTCGCGCCCGTGTCGGGCGTGATCGTGTTCCGCACGCCGGTCGGCGTGATGATCGAGGTCGGCCAGGCCGTGGCCGACATCGTCGATCCGCTGACCGATCGCGTCGTCACGCTGAAGAGCAGCGTGTCGGGCGTGCTGTACGCGCGCCAGATCGTGCGCTTCGCGACGGCCGGCATGGAAGTCGCGCGGATTGCCGGCGCGACCGCGATCCGCACGGGTTCGCTGCTGTCGGCCTGAGCGGGCGGCTTGCGCGCCGGGTCACGGCGCGCATCGCGCTCACCCGCGCGCATCAACGAAATCGCCCGCTTGCGCGGGCGATTTGCTTTCCGGATCGTCGAGATCCGGCCATCCGGTACGTACGTGAAAACGTTCAGAACGCCGGCACGATCGCGCCGCCGAACTTCTGGTCGATGAACTTGCGCACGTCGTCCGATTCATAGGCCGCGACGAGCTTCTTCACCCACGCCTTGTCCTTGTCCTGCGCGCGCACGGCGATCAGGTTCGCGTACGGCCCGCGCAGATCCTCGATCGCGATCGCATCCTTCACCGGCGTGAGCCCGGCCTTCACCGCGTAGTCGGTGTTGATCGACGCGGCATCGACGTCGGGCAGCGCGCGCGGCAACTGCGCGGCGTCGAGTTCGACGATCTTGATCTTCTTCGGGTTCTCCGCGACGTCGAGCGGCGTCGCGTTCACGCCGTTCGTGCCGGCGCCCGCCTTCAGCTTGATCACGCCGTATTTCTGCAGCAGCAGCAGCGCGCGGTTGCCGTTCGACGGATCGTTCTGGATCCCGACCTTCGCGCCTACCGGCAAGTCCTTCAGCGACTTGAGCTTTTTCGAGTAGAAGCCCATCGGCGCCGTGTAAGTGAGCCCGACGTTGACGATCTTGTAGCCGCGCTGCTTGATCTGGCTGTCGAGGAACGGCTGGTGCTGGAAGCCGTTCGCGTCCAGATCGCCGGAGTCGAGCGCCGCGTTCGGCTGCACGTAGTCGTTGAATTCGATGACCTTGATCGCGAGGCCTTCGCGCGCGGCGACCTTCGTCACCTCGGTCCAGATCTGCGCATCGGGGCCGCTCATCGTGCCGATCTTCAGCGTTTGCGGGTCGGCGTGCGCGCCGGGCGCCGCGAATGCCAGCGCCGCGGCGAGTGCGCCGAGGCCGGTCAGGAATGAACGTCGCATGGTGTCCTCTTGTCCCGTGTTATTGGTTGGAACACGGATCGTGGCATGGGGCCGGAACGCCACCAACCAAGCTTATTTCATGTGCATATTCCCGATCCGGATCGATTCTCAGCCGAATTCGGTATAACCCCCGATAGCGCAACCGGGCAGAATCCAGTGTCGCATCGACGCCACACATTCTTCATATGACAGTCGCTGTCATATTCATTACGTGGCCCCTCGATAAAGTTGCCGCCGGTCCTTGAAAGCGCCCATAGAGAGCGCCGGAACCGCAACTGGACACGCCATTTATTCGCTCGGAGAATCCTTTGAACAAGAAACTGTTGACCATCGCCGTCCTGGCAGCAACGACTGGCGCAGCTCACGCACAAAGCAGCGTGACCCTGTACGGCGTCATCGATGCCGGTATCAGCTACGTGAACCACAGCAAGACCGCTACCGGTAGCGGCAAGTTGTTCAAGTACGACGACGGCGTTGCCCAGGGCAGCCGTTGGGGCCTGCGCGGCACCGAAGACCTCGGTGGCGGCCTGAAGGCGATCTTCGTGCTCGAAAACGGCTTCAACAGCGGCAACGGCACGATCGGCCAGGGTGGCGCGATCTTCGGTCGTCAAGCGTACGTCGGCCTGAGCCAGCAACAATACGGTACGGTCACGTTCGGTCGCCAGTACTCGTTCTCGACCGATGTCCTCGGCTCGAACTACTCGACCGGCGGCAACACGGTCGCAGGGAACTACGCGTACCACGTCAACGACATCGACCAGCTGACGTCGAGCCGCATCAACAACGCCGTGAAGTTCCAGAGCGCGAACTACTCGGGCTTCACGTTCGGCGCGTTGTACGGCTTCTCGAACTCGACCGACTTCGCCGGCGCAAACGGCTCGGGCGCGTCGAACACCGGCGGCTCGTCGCGCGCTTACAGCTTCGGCCTGAACTACGCGAACGGCCCGTTCTCGCTGGGCGCCGCGTACACGGACATCCGCTTCCCGAGCCAGTCGACGCCGGCATTCTCGACGTCGATCGCGAACCTCGCGCTGACCAACATCCGCGACCTGCGCACGTACGGCGTCGGCGGCCGCTACGTCTTCGGCCCGGCAACGGCATGGGCCCTGTGGACGCGCACGCAGTTCACCCCGATCGCTGCCGGCGCATCGGGCACGTTCTACAACGCATACGAAGCAGGCCTGAAGTACGCGATCACGCCGGCCCTGTCGGCAGCAGCAGGCTACACGTACACGAACGCCACGCAGAGCGGCAGCTCGGCACACTGGAACCAGGGCAACCTGGCACTCGACTACGCACTCAGCAAGCGTACGGACGTGTACGGCCTGGTGGTCTACCAGAAGGCGTCGGGCAACAACGTGCAGGCGCAGATCGGCTCGAGCACGAGCTACTTCAACACGTCGGGCACGGGCGCATCGAACCAGCTCGCCGCTCGCGTCGGTATCCGTCACAAGTTCTAAAGCATCCGCTTAACTCGCGGATCACGACGGCAAGAAGCGCCCCGCTCCACGCGGGGCGCTTTTTTATGTGCTTTTAAGTTTCGCTTAATTCTGGGCTGAGAGGATGCTCTCACCCCCCCTGTTGGCCGCCTGAGCATCGGCGGCTTTTTTTTTGAACCGCCGACGGCGCCGCCATCGATTGCCCACAAGACGAGACAGGATCGGAGGCCATGATGATCGAAGATACCGTTTTCAGCCATCTGCACGCGATTCTGACGTGCCAACACTCGATGCCGGTCCAGAGCTGCCGCGTATCGGTCGAAATGCAGCGCCCGTGGGGCCGGCCGTATCGTCTCGTCGAATGGACGATGCATCTCGACGCGCCCGCGCGGCGCCAGATCGTACCGGCCGAATCGACCGACGAAGAGATCGCCGAAGTGGTCGCCTCACACGTGCCGGGCCGGCTCTACGGCGACGGCCGCCTGCAGTTCTGAACGCCTTTTTGTTCCCCCCGCTTCCCGTCTTTCAGCCGCGCCGCACGCATCGTGCGGCAGTCGGTCTCGTTTGATGCCGCAACGAAACCTGCTACGCTGCGCGTTTTCGTCCACGCAACACACGATGGAAAACGCATTCAATGAACGTGGCGTGATGATCACGCGCAACGGCCTGTCGGCCGCCGGTCAGGTATTCGCACTCCGTGACATCCGCCAGGTCGATGTCGTCAAGATTCCGAAGAACCGTCTCGTGCCGTCGCTGATCTCGCTGATCGGCGCGGCCGCCGCCGTCGCGGGCGGCATCGCCGGATCGAGCGCCGTGCTCGTCGTCGGCGTGATGCTCGCCGTCGTCGGCTATCTCGCATGGGCCACGCAGGACGTCACGTATCGCCTGATGGTCGACATGCCCGACGGCAAGCGCGAAGCGCTGTCGAGCGTCGACGTCGAATTCGTCGAACGCGTCGCGCAGGTCGTGCGCGAGGCGCAGGCCGCGAAGTCGGCCGGCTGATTCCCCGTCCGCATCCCTGCGCGCTTCGATTCGCGGTACCCGGCCGCGCGCGGCGCGTTTCGCGTCGGGTAACGCCGCCGTCGATCGCCCCGTCGAAACGCATTCCGCCCACCGCCTGGCCAACACCGCGCCTGCGCTGCGTACGCCGACCGCCTAGTATGGAAAGAGCGGCTCGCCGCCGCATCGTCCGAGGAGGCCAGCATGAACGTCCAGACGCTGTCCGGCACGCTTCGCGCGCAGGAACTGCTGATCGTGTCGATGATCCGCGCGCTTCCCCCTGACGCACGCCGAGCGCTCGTCGACCTCTATACCGAGCAGATCGTCTTCGCCGAACAGGCGGGCCTCGACGTCCACAGCGATCGCGCGACGCACGACGCGTTCATCACGCATGCGCGCAACCTGCTGATCCGCATCGAAGCGCTGGCCTGACCAGACCCGCGCTTCTCCCGAATTTCCCGCCGCGGCTCGCCCGAGCCGCGCAGGTAAGCGCTCACCCACGCGAGCCGCTTTCCGTTCTTGTATTGATAATAATTCTCATTTACACTGGTAAAGTTATCAGTTGCCTTTCAATTCGCCGCTCGCCGCCTTCCGCGCGCGGGCGGGCCAGCCAGGTGAACGCGTCACCCAGCCAGCCTTCGGGCTTGTCATCATCAATGGGAGACCACCTGTGCATTGCTATACGCTGGCGCGGCGGCCGATCTGTGCCGCGCTGTTCGGCGCGTTCGGCCTGTCCGCCGCCACGGCTCACGCCGATTCGACGCCGCAAGGCGCCACCCCGCCTTCCACCATTCTCGTCGCCGCGTCCACACGCGGCGATGCGGCGCTGCTCGACCCCGTCACCGTCACGGCCAACCGCACCGCCACGGCCGCAAGCCGCACGGCCGCGTCCGTCTCGGTGATCACCGACGAGGATCTGGAAGAACAGCAGGCCACCAACATCAAGGACGCGCTGCGCTACGAGCCGGGCGTCACCGTGCGCCGCACCGCGTACCGGCCCGGCAGCGCCGCGCTCGGCGGCGGCCGCGACGGCGATTCGAGCATCAACATCCGCGGCCTCGAAGGCAATCGCGTGCTGCTGATGGAAGACGGCATCCGCCTGCCGAACGCGTTTTCGTTCGGCCCGCTCGAAGCGGGGCGCGGCGACTACGCCGATCTCGACACGCTCAAGCGCATCGAGATCCTGCGCGGGCCGGCCTCGGCGCTCTACGGCAGCGACGGCCTGACCGGCGCGGTGAACTTCATCACGAAGGACCCGCGCGACCTGCTGTCGATCTACAACAAGCCCTACTACTTCTCGTTCCGGCCGAGCTACGACTCGGCCGACCGCAGCGTCGGCGCGACCGTGTCGGCCGCAGGCGGCAACGATCGCGTGCAGGGGATGATCATCGCCGACGGCCGGCGCGGCCACGAGGTCGACACGCGCGGCAGCAACAACTCGGCGAGCACGCTGCGCACCACGTCGAACCCGCAGGACGTCTATTCGGAATCGCTGCTCGGCAAGCTCGTGCTGACGCCGACCACGCGCGACACGATCAAGTTCACCGCCGAAACGGTGCAGCGCCGCGTGAGCACCGACGTGCTGTCGGCGATCAGCCCGCCGACCACGCTCGGCCTCACGACCTACGACCGGCTCGAGCGCAACCGCTTCAGCGTCGACTACGACTTCCGCGACGATGCGTTCCGCTGGTTCCAGACCGCGCACGTGCAGTTCTACTACCAGGAAGCCAAGCAGGACCAGTACGCGTTCGAGACGCGCGGCCGGGCGGCTTCGCGTTCGCGCGACAACCAGTACAAGGAGCGCACGTTCGGCGGCTCCGCGTTCGCCGAAAGCGGCTTCACGACCGGCCCGTTCGCGCACAAGCTGCTGTATGGCGTCGACGGCAGCGTGTCGCGCGTGACGAACATGCGCGACGGCACGGTGCCGGGCGTCGGCGAAGCGTTCCCGAACAAGGCGTTCCCCGACACCGACTACACGCTGTTCGGCGCGTTCGTGCAGGACCAGATCGGCTACGGCCGCCTGCTCGTCACGCCGGGCCTGCGCTTCGACACGTACCGGCTGAACCCGACCGAGAACGATCCGCTGTTCACCGGCAAGGCCGTGTCGACGAGCGCGAACGAACTGTCGCCGCGCGTCGCCGTGCTCTACGAGATCACGCCCGCGGTCATCCCGTACGTGCAGTACGCGCACGGCTTCCGCGCGCCGACGCCCGACCAGGTGAACAGCAGCTTCTCGAACCCGGTGTACGGCTACACGTCGATCGGCAATCCGAATCTGAAGCCCGAGACGAGCGACACGTTCGAAGCGGGGCTGCGCGGCAAGGCCGGCACCGGCTACGGCGTGGTGCGCTACAGCGCCGCCGCGTTCACGGGCCGCTACCGCAACTTCATCTCGCGCACGACGATCGCCGGCAGCGGCCGGCCGACCGACCCGTTCGTGTTCCAGTACGTGAACTTCGCCGACGCGCGCATTCACGGCCTCGAAGGCCGCGCCGAATGGGTGATGCCGAACGGCATCACGCTGAAGACGGCGATGGCGTTCACGAAAGGCTCGACGCAGAACGACGGCGCGGCCAGCCAGCCGCTGAACACCGTCAACCCGTTCTCGGCCGTGTTCGGCGTGCGCTACGAGCCGACCGAGCGCTGGTACGTGCAGACCGACCTGCTGTTCCAGGCCGCGAAACGCGACAAGGACATCGACAAGTCCGACTGCTCGAACAAGGCGTGCTTCTCGCCGCCGTCGTCGTTCGTCGTCGACCTGCGCGGCGGCTACCGCTTCAACAAGCACGTCAGCGCGACGATCGGCATCCGCAACCTGTTCGACCGCAAATACTGGAACTGGTCGGACGTGCGCGGCATCGCGGCCGATTCGCAGGTGCTCGATGCGTATACGTCGTCCGGACGCACGGTCGCCGTCAGCATGAAAGTGGATTTCTGATGCGCGTCGCCCGCGCTGCCACCCCAACCGTTACTTGAAGGAGTCCGACATGATGCAATCCGCCCTTCCCGGTCAACCGGCCACGCCGGCCCGCGCGGCCGCCGCGCTGCGCGACGCGTTCATCAAGCTCAAGACCGAGCGCCAGTTGCGCAACCGCGACGTGGCTCAAGCGCTCGGCGTCAGCGAAGGCGAGGCGCTCGCCGCGTTCGTCGGCGAGCACGTCGTACGGCTCGACGCGCGCTTTCCGGCGATGTTCGAGGAAATGCCGCGCCTCGGCCGCGTGATGGCGCTCACGCGCAACGACACGGCCGTCCACGAAAAGGATGGCGAATATGCGCAGATGAGCCACGACGGCCCCGTCGGCCTCGCGCTCGGCGATATCGACCTGCGCATCTTCTATCGTCACTGGGTGTCGGCGTTCGCCGTGCGCGACGAAACCGCCCACGGTCCGCTGAAGAGCCTGCAGTTCTTCGATGCGCAGGGTCATGCAATCCACAAGGTGTACCTGCGCGCGCACAGCGACCACGCCGCGTACGACGCGTTCGTCGAGCGCTGGCGTGCGCCGTCGCAGGAGCCGGGCCTCGAGGTCGCGCCCGCCGCGCCGAAAACGCCCGAGCGCGCCGACACCGAGATCGACGTCGCGGGCTTCCGCGCGGCGTGGGACGCGATGACCGACACGCACCAGTTCTTCGGCATCACGCAGCGCTTCGGCGTGAGCCGCATGCAGGCGCTGCGGCTCGCCGATCCGCAATACGCGTATCCGGTCGAAACCGCCCATGCGCTGCGTCACGTGCTCGAACAGGCCGCAACAAGCGGCCAGCCGATCATGGTGTTCGTCGGCAATGCCGGGATGATCCAGATCCACACGGGCCCCGTCGCGAACGTGCGCGAGGTCGGCGCATGGATCAACGTGCTCGACCCGGGCTTCAACCTGCACGTGCGCGAGGACCTGATCGCCGCCGCGTGGGTCGTGAAGAAGCCGACGAGCGACGGCATCGTCACGTCGCTTGAACTCTTCGACCGGCAGGGCGACCACGTCGCACTGCTGTTCGGCGAGCGCAAGCCCGGCAAGGTCGAGCGCGACGACTGGCGCGCGCTCGTCGCGACGCTGCCGGCCGCGGCACG
>NZ_JAAGPE010000195.1:0-237 GCF_017104605.1 Burkholderia sp. Ac-20384
TTGTGAGTTGTGGTTGAGACAGATGAGAGGAGTGGGGTATAGGAGATGTGGGACAGTGTGTGAAAGATTAGTGGGTGAGATGGGAATCGGGTGGGGGAGTGGGTGGAGAGGGGTGTGACGCGTAATGGGTGGTATGTGGGATGGAATGAGAGAAGATGTGTGCTGATGTGGAGAAATCTTTTTGTTTTGCAATTGTGTGTACAAATCGTGTATGTTATTTTTTTTTTTTTTTTCATT
>NZ_JAAGPE010000196.1:0-18514 GCF_017104605.1 Burkholderia sp. Ac-20384
TCGCCTAGGACGAGGGAAATCAGCATGACGTCAGCGAGCTCCGGTCAACGTGCGATCGCGGGCTTCGCGAGCCATTCGCGGCCCTTGAGCATCGCCTTCCAGTAGAGCGGCGGCAGCACGCGCTCCTTGAGCAGCCACGCGAGCCGCGACGGGCGCTTGCCGTCGATCAGCCACGCGGGGAAGGTCGGTGCGACCTTGCCGCCGTACAGGAACTCGGCGAGCACGATCTTGCCGCGCTCAACTGTGAGCGGGCACGAGCCGTAGCCGTCGTACGCGGCGTCGCCGTGCGCGCGCCCGAGCGACGCGAGCAGGTTGTGCGCGACCACCGGCGCCTGCTTGCGGGCGGCCGCGGCCGTTTTCGCATTGGTCGTGTTGGTGGCGTCGCCGAGCGCGTAGACGTCCGGGAATTGCTTGTGCCGCAGCGTCGCCGGATCGACGTCGATCCAGCCGGCCGCGTCGGCGAGCGGGCTCGATCGCACGAAGTCGGGCGCCTTCTGCGGCGGCACGACGTGGATCATGTCGAAAGAACGCACGACGGTTTCCTTGCCGCCGTCCGGCAGCGCGCGCGCGAACGTCGCGCGGCGCGCGGGCCCGTCGATCGACACGAGGTTGTGGCCGAACGACAGCGCGATGTCGTAGCTTTTCACGTACTCCATCAGCGCGGGCACGTAGTCGGCGACGCCGAACAGCGCGGCGCCCGCATTCAGGAACTCGACATTCGCGGCTTCGAGGCGGCCTTCGCGCCGCCAGTGGTCGCACGACAGGTACATCGCCTTCTGCGGCGCGCCCGCGCACTTGATCGGCATCGGCGGCTGCGTGAAGAGTGCGTTGCCGCCGCGGAACGCGCGAACCAGCTCCCACGTGTACGGCGCGAGATCGTAGCGATAGTTGGACGTGACGCCGTTGCGGCCGAGCGTGTCGGCGAGGCCTTCGATTCCGTGCCAGTCGAGCTTGAGCCCCGGGCACACGACGAGCTTGCGATACCCGATGCGGCGGCAGCCGTCGAGCACGACCGTGTGCGCGTCGGGCTCGAAGCCCGCGACGGCGGCCTGGATTCGCTGCACGCCGCGCGGCAGCACGTCGGTCATCCGGCGTGCGGTGGTCTCGGGCCGGAACACGCCCGCGCCGACCATCGTCCAGCCCGGCTGGTAGTAGTGGACGTCGGCCGGATCGATCACCGCGATGTCGAGCGACGCATCGCGCGCGAGCAGGCTCGACGCGACCGCGATGCCGGCCGCGCCCGCGCCGACGATCACGATGTCGTGCCGTGCATCGACGGCCGGTGCCGACTGCCTGCCGGCTTGCGCGACGCGCGACGCGAGCGAGCGCAGGTCGTAGCCGGCCGGAGGGGCCGTCGGGACGATGTCGTTCAGCGGGCGCAGGCCGGCTTGCGACAGCGCCCACAGCGTGGCCGAGCGCGTGCCGCTGCGGCAGTACGCGAGCACCGGGCCGTCGAGCGACGCAACGAGCGCGCCGAACTGCGCGGCCTGGTCGTCGGTCACCTTGCCCGTATCGACCGGCAGGTAGTGCACGTCGATGCCGAGCGGCGCGGCGGCCGCGCGGATCTCGGTGACGGTCGGCTGGTCGGGGCCTTCGCCGTCGGGGCGGTTGCAGATGATCGTGCGGATACCTGCCGCGTGAAGCGCGGGCAGGTCGGCCGCCGCGATCTGCGGCGAGACCGACAGCGCGTCGGTCAGCTTGCGGATGGTCATGTCGGGGTTCTCCGGAGGGGGCGGGGCGTGTCGCTCAGATCGCGTCGAGCGGGATCTTCAGGTAGCGCACGCCGTTGTTTTCGGGCTCGGGCAGGTGGCCGGCGCGCATGTTGACCTGCACGGACGGCAGCATCAGCACGGGCATCGCGAGCGTGGCGTCGCGCGCGGTGCGCATCGCGACGAAATCATCTTCGGTCACGCCGTCCTTCACGTGCACGTTCGCGCGGCGCTGCTCGGCCACGGTCGTCTCGAACTGCACGTCGCGGCCGCCGGGCTGGTAGTCGTGGCACAGGTACAGGCGCGTGTCGGGCGGCAGGCCGAGCACGCGTTCGATCGAGTGGTACAGCGTGCGCGCGTCACCGCCGGGGAAGTCGCAGCGGGCCGTGCCGTAGTCGGGCATGAACAGCGTGTCGCCGACGAAGGCCGCGCGCTGCGTCGCGTCGTCGACGCAGTAGGTCATGCACGCGGGCGTGTGGCCCGGCGTATGCAGCGCGTGGATCGTCAGCGCGCCGAGCGCGAGCGTGTCGCCGTCGTCGAGCAACCGGTCGAACTGGCGGCCGTCCTGCGCGAAGCCGGGGCCCGCGTTGAACAGCGTGCCGAACACGTGCTGCACGCGGCGCACGTGCGAACCGATCGCGATCTGGCCGCCGACGTGTTCCTTCAGGTACGGCGCGGCCGACAGGTGGTCGGCGTGCACGTGGGTTTCCAGCAGCCAGAGCACGTCCGCGCCCAGTTCGGCGACGCGGGCGATCAGCCGGTCGACGCTCGCGGTATGGGTGCGGCCGGACTTCGGGTCGTAGTCGAGCACGCTGTCGATCAGCGCGCATGCGCCGCTCGCGGTATCGAGCAGCAGATAACTGACGGTGTGGGTCGCCGGGTCGAAAAAGCCTTCGACCGACAGCGTGGTGGCATGGCTCACGGGGTGTCCTCGATCGGGTTCTGCATCTGCAATCGGGATGGGTAAATCAAGAAGCGTGCCAGTTTGCGTCGGAGTGCCGGCCGATCTGCCAGGGACTTGATTCGGCTCGGGTTTTCGGTGCGGCCGCGGCGTTGCGCCGGTGTCGGCGGCATCCGGTTGCTGCTGCCGACTGCCACATCTGGCAGTGTCGTGGCAGAATTGGCAGTCCGCCTGGCAGTTTGTCAGTCCGCCCCTTCACCGAGCGTCCGCATGAATCCGCACGACACCATCCCGATCGTCCCCGCGCCGCGCCACGACGTCATGCCCGACGTGCGCGCGCTGGTCGCGTATCTCGAGCAGGATCCGCAGCCGATGATCGTCGTCGATCCCGACTACCGCATCCTCGCGGCGAACGATGCGTACCGGCGCCAGTTCGGCGTCGCGGGCGTCGAGCATGTGGGCCGGCACTGTTTCCAGGTCTCGCATCACTACGACGTGCCGTGCGACCAGGCCGGCGAGCATTGCCCGATGAAGCAGGCGCTCGAATCGCGCGGGTTGAACCGCGTGCTGCACATCCATCACACGCCGCGCGGCCCCGAACATGTCGACGTCGAATTGCGGCCGATTTTCGATGCGCACGGCAACGTGATCGCGTACGTCGAGCGGCTGACGACGGTGCGCAGCGCGTCCGCGCAGCCGAGTGCGGAAGGGCTCGTCGGCGGCGCGGACGCATTCAACGCGGCGCTCGGCGCATTGCAGCGCGTCGCGCCCTCGATGCTGCCGGTGCTGCTGCTCGGTGAATCGGGCACCGGCAAGGAACTGTTCGCCCGCGCGCTGCACGAGGCGAGCGACCGCGCGATGGGGCCGTTCGTCGTCGTCGATTGCTCGGGGATCGCCGAGACGCTGTTCGAGAGCGAACTGTTCGGTTACGAGAAGGGCGCGTTCACGGGTGCGAACCAGCGCAAGCCGGGCCTCGTCGAAACCGCGCAGGGCGGCACGCTGTTCCTCGACGAGATCGGCGACGTGCCGCTGCCGATGCAGGTGAAGCTGCTGCGGCTGATCGAGTCGGGCACGTTCCGCCGGGTCGGCGGCGTCGAAGCGCTGCGTGCGGATTTCCGGCTGGTCGCGGCCACGCACAAGCCGCTGCGCGAGATGATCGACGACGGCCGGTTTCGGCAGGACCTCTATTACCGGATCAACGCGTTTCCGATTCCGTTGCCGGCGCTGCGCGACCGGCGCGGGGACGTCGCGCTGCTGGCCGAATCGATCCTGCGGCGGATCGCGAACGCGCGCGCCAGTGCGGGCGACGCGGGCGCGCGGCCATTCGTGCTGACCGAGCGCGCACGTGCGTGTCTCGATGCGTATGCGTGGCCGGGCAACATTCGCGAGCTGCGCAACGTGCTCGAACGCGCGTGCCTGTTCGCGGATGACGGGACGATCCGCGTCGAGCATCTGCCGGCCGAGCTGGTCGCCGCATCGGCGGCGCCGCAGGACCGGACGGCCGATGCGCGCGGCATGTCGGACGCGGAGCTCGTGCGCATCGCGCGCACGTTCGACGGCACGCGCAAGGCGCTCGCCGAGCAGGTCGGGATGAGCGAGCGGACGTTGTACCGGCGGATGAAGGCGCTCGGGCTCGGGACGCGCGAACGCTGAGCGGGCGGTGCGCTGCTAGCAGCGGCAAGCGGCTTTGTCGATAATGGCGCGTTCGATCTTGCCTCTACCTCGCCGATGAAGAGACGCTTCCTTTCGCCTTGCCTGTTTCTTGCAGCCACTGCGCTGTGCAACCTGGCGCAGGCCGCCGCTGAATACACGTGGACCGACGCGGCCGGCGCGCACGCGGTGACGCTCGCGAGAACCGCGTCCGGCGACGACGTCGAGCTCAAGGTTGCCGCGTCGCTCGACGGCCGGCCCGACTGGACCGTCCGCGATTACGTGAAGGAGTGCCCGGTCGACGTGATCCTCGATGTCGTGCCCGCGTCGATCGAAATGCGCGACCTGCTCGGCAACGGCCGCAAGCAGTTCCTGTTCGCGTACAAGATCGGCTGCCGCGGCGACGTCAGCGCCGACCAGGTCAAGTACTTCCTGATCGACCAGGGCACGATGTACGTGCTGCGCGGCGAGGAAACCGTGACGGTCAACGGCAAGTTCATGGACGGCGGTGCGGCGCCCGTGCCGAATGCGGACCTGAAAGCCCAACCCGCGTTTCTGCGCTACATGACGAAGCATTGGCGCGGGATCAGTGCGCGCGACTATCGGTAGGCGCGCGGTCGGTGATCGCGGCGGTGCGTCCGACACGCGCCCGTCGCGGTGGGTTGAGCGCGAAGAGCGATAAAAAATAAAAACTATACAACCATAAATTATCGTTTTACGATAATTATCGATGTACACTCGACGCACGTTCATTCTTCGTCGAGGACTTCGCATGCATTCCGATCGCATCGCCCGTATCAGCCAGCAGATGGCCACCGTCACGCTGTGGTTCATCGTCGGCATGCTGGTGCTCAACGCCGCGTGCTGGGCGTTTCCGTCACTGAACGCAGCCTCCGGGCCCGGCCTCGTATTCGGCCTCACCGATTCGGTGATCTCGAACCTGAACGTGGACGTCGCCGCCTTCCCGTGGTGGCAGAAGGCGGTCGGCATCCTGCTGTCGAGCGTGCCGCTGATCGCGCTCGCGAACGGTTTGCGTCATCTGCGCGCGCTGTTCCGTACCTACGCGCGCCGCGATTATTTTTCCGCGCAAGCGGCCGGCCATCTCGGCAAGACGGGCCGTGCGATCGGCCTGTGGGTGCTGTTGAGCCTGCTGTGCGAACCGCTCCTGAGCGTGTGGGCGACATTGCGCGAACCGGTTGGCCATCGCGTGGTCAGTATCGGCTTCAGCCTGCCGTACGTGGTCGCGCTGTTCACTGCGGCCTGCATAGCGGTCATCGCGCACATCCTCCGGCAGGCGAGCGAGCTCGATGCCGAACATCGACAGTTCGTCTGAGGCGCGCCATGTCGATCGTGGTCAAGCTCGATGTGATGCTCGCGACGCGCAAGGTCCGCTCGAAGGATCTCGCGGCGGCCGTCGGCATCACCGAACAGAATCTGTCGCTGCTCAAGCAAGGGAAGGTCAAGGGCATCCGTTTCGCGACGCTCGAGGCCATCTGCCGCTATCTCGACTGCCAGCCCGGCGACCTGCTCGCGTTCAGCGATGACGGTGTGGGCGAAACGGACTGACGCATCGCAACGGCGACGTGCCGAGGCTGGCCGACGGCATGCCGGATGCCCGTCGCGCCGACTGCCGGCACGCATATTCGGGCGCGGGCCTGCGGCATTGCCGATGCTCGTACTGGATGTGGTTCGCGACACCGGTTGCAAATGGCGAAACGGGCGGCACACGGGAAATCCGCCTGCCGCCCGCACGGTCAAGCAATCAACGCACTCAACCTGCTCAACGCGCAGGCGCAAGCTGCGCCATCGCTTCCCGCACGAAGCCGATCAACGTGTCGTCGATCCACGAATCCTGCGTCAGTGACGGCTCGTTCATCATCGCGTGGCGGAATTTCGCATGCGTGGCCGGATCGGTGCCCGCATAGCGGCAGAACAGCGTGAGCCAGCGTTGCGCGAGCGCGCGGCCTTCCGGTGAATCCGGTCTGGCGCCCGCATCGATCGCGTCGCGCACGTCGCCCATCAGCTGCGGCCATGCCATTGCGCTTTCACCGTAGTGCGCCCGCATGAAGCGGATCTCGTCCGGCGTGAGGTACTTCTCGAAGATCCGCATCTTGGTTTCGGACGACGCGCGCAGCACATAGTCGCGCAGCGCGGTCGAAATGCCGATCTTCGACTGCATCGCCGGTTCGTGTTCGTGCATCAGGTTCAGCTTCGCCAGCAGCCGCGGGTCGTTGTTCGTGTCGCGCACGAGCAGCGCCATCCAGCGGCTGGCGAGCGCACGGGTGCGTTCGTCCTCGGCGGGCACGCCCGCGTCGTGCAGCGCACGCACCTCGTCGACGAGTGCGATCCATTCGGCGTCGCCCGCCTGGCTCTTCTGGTACATCGGCAGGCGCGCGAGTTCTTCCTCGGAAAAATATTTGTCGTACACGGTCATCAACTCCAGTGTGGTGAGCCAATCGGCCAGCTCCGGCTCCGTGCCCGCGGCGAGCTGCGCATGCAGGCTGACGAGCCGCCCGCGCAGCTGCGCGGTCTGCGCAAGCTGACGGTCGAGCAGCGCGATCTGCTTCGCGACGATCTCGACGAGCGGGGTGTCGGGCTGGTTCAGGTGGTCGCCGATTTCGGTGAGCGACAGGCCGAAGCGACGCAGCGCCTGGATCTGGTGGAGCCGGGCGATGTCGTGGCGGTCGTACAGCCGGTAGCCGTTGTCGGCGCGCGCCGAAGGCGTCAGCAAACCGATCGCGTGATAGTGATGAAGCGTGCGGACGGTCAGCCCGCTGCGTTTCGCCAGTTCTCCCACTTTCAGTCGCATTCGTTCCTCCGTTCGGTGCGCACACTGGAGTCTCGAACGTTACGCTACGTGAGGGTCAAGCGGAAGATCGGAAATCGGGTGCGCACGCAGATTCGGCACGCACCCGACGGCAGGGCCGGCTTATTGCGGCGAAGGCGGGGTGTCGGCCGTGGCGGCGCGCGCTTGCTGGCCGGTGGCGGAGTCGCCGGCTGCCTTGTCGGTCTTGCCGGCCTTGTCAGCCTTCTCGACCGGCGGCGTGCCCATCGCCTGGTAAAGCCGCGCGGTATCCGCGAACCGCGCGCCGGTCGCGCGAATCTCGTCGAGCCGTGCATTGCGATACTGCAGCTCGCTGGCGCGCGCGGCCGACGGCGGCAGCGCGCCGAGCCGCACGCGGGCCGCCGCGTCGTCATACGCACCCCGCGCGGACAGTGCGGCGCGCGACGACGCGTCGAGCGCTTCCGCATCGTGCTCGAGCGCCGCGAGCGAATCGGCGACGTTCTGGAACGCGCCGAGCACGGCCTGCTTGTACTGGTCGACGGCGGCCTCGTAGGTCGCCTTCGCCGCGCGGCGCTGCGCGAGCAGCGCGCCGCCGTGGAAGATCGGCTGGCTCAGCGACGCGCCGACGTTCCAGATCGAGCCAGCGCCCGACAGCATCGTCGGCCAGCTGAAGCCGCCTTTGCCCATCGCGGCCGACAGCGACAGCTGCGGGAACATCTGCGCGGTCGCGAGGCCCACTTCGGCCGCGGCCGCCTTCAGCCCCGCGTCGGCCGCCTGGATGTCGGGGCGGCTTTGCAGCAGGTCCGACGGCACGACGACGGGCACTTGCTCGGGCAGGTGCAGGTCGGCGAGCGTGAGATCGGCCGGCGGCTGATCGGGCGTGCGACCGACCAGCACCGCGAGCGCATGGCGCGCGGAGTCGCGCTGCTGGCGCAGCGCGGGCAGGCTCGCCGCGAACGTGTCGGCGCTTTGCCGTGCGTTCAGCGCGTCGCTGCGCGAAGCCGAACCGAGCGCGTAGCGGCGTTCGGCATCGTGCGCCTGGTCGTTGGCGAGCGCGACGAGCCGCTCGGTCGTATTGATCTGCGCATTCAGCACCGACACCGTGATCGATGCGGTGACGATGTTCGCGGCCAGCGCGCGCCGGGCGGATTCGAGCTGGAACGCGCTGACGTCGACGCGCCGCGCCAGCGCACGGTTCGCGAAACGCGACGCGCCGAACAGGTCGATCGTGTAGCTCGCCTGCAGTTGGCCGACGAACGTGTCGTACAGCAGCGTCGGCGCACCGAGCGCGGGAATCGGCACGCCGAGCGCACGCTGGCGTGTGGCCTGGCCGCCCGCGTCGATCGACGGCAGCATCGAGCTGCCGATCTGCCCGCGCAACTGTTCGCGCGCGGCATCGAGCGAGTGCGATGCCGCGCTCAACGTCGGGCTGTTGCGCAGCCCTTCGTCGACGAGTGCGTTCAGCGCATCGGAGCGGTACTGCTTCCACCAGTCGGGCACCGGCTGCGCGCCGACCTCGAACTGCTGCGCGACACCTTGCGCGGACACGGTCTGCTGGACTTGCGGCGTGGTGCCGTAGTGCGCGGGCGACGGCATCGCGGGTGGTTCGCCGCTCGGCGCGAACCACGAACAGCCCGCGAGCGGACCGGCGAGGCTCGCCACGGCGAGTGCCCGCACGGCTTGGGTTTTCAGGTTCATCGATCGATCCATGGTCAGGCTCCCGACGGCGCGGCAGGCGTGCCGCCTGGCGGCGGGCCGTCCTGCGGGTCGCGTTCGTCGCGCTTCACGCGGAACCACGTCGCATACAGCGCGGGCAGGTAGAACAGCGTCAGCACGGTCGCGCTCGTGATGCCGCCCATCAGCGCGGTCGCCATCGGCCCGAAGAAGTTCGAGCGCAGCAGCGGGATCAGCGCGAGCACGGCGGCCGCGGCCGTCAGCGTGATCGGGCGGAAGCGTCGCACGGTCGCGCCGATGATCGCGTCGATGCGTCGGTGGCCGACCGCGATGTCCTGCTCGATCTGGTCGACGAGAATCACCGAGTTGCGCATGATGATCCCGAACATCGCGATCACGCCGAGCATCGCGACGAAGCCGAACGGCTGGCCGAACAGCAGCAGCGTCGCGACCACACCGATCAGCCCGAGCGGCGCGGTCAGCACGACCATCAGCACGCGCGAGAAGCTCTGCAGCTGGATCATCAGCAGCGTGAACACGGCGATCGCCATCAGCGGCATTTGCGCGTTGATCGACTTCTGCGCCTTCGCGCTTTCCTCGACCGAGCCGCCGATGTTGATCTGATAGCCGACCGGCAACTGCGCGCGCAACGCGTTCAGCTGCGCGTCGACCGCATGCGTGACGTCGATGCCTTGCGCGCCGGTGCGCACGTCCGACTGCACGGTGATGGTCGGCTGGCGGTCGCGCTCCCACACGACGCCGTATTCGAGCGTCGGCTTGAAGCGGCCGAGCGAGCCGAGCGGCACCGGGCCGTTCGGGGTGGGCAGCGCGAGGCCGGCGAGCTTCGCCGGATCGACGCGATCGGCGCGCGGCGCGCGCAGGTCGACGGCGATCAGCTTGTCGCGCTCGCGGTACTGCGTGACGGTCGTGCCGGACAGCGTCATCGCGAGGAAGCTCGACACGTCCTGCGACGTGACGTTCAGCTCGCGCGCCTTCTTCTGGTCGATCTCGAAGCGCACCGAGCGCTCGGCAGGCTCGTCCCAGTCGAACTGCACGTTGACCGTGCGCGCGTCGCCGCGCATCGTCGCCGCGACTTTCTCGGCGATCGAGCGGACCGTCGCGATGCTGTCGCCGCTCACGCGGAACTGCACCGGATAGCCGACCGGCGGGCCGTTCTCGAGCCGCGACAGCCGCGAGCGCACGGCCGGGAACTGCTCGCGCAACGTGGTTTCGAGCCAGGTCGCGAGCTTCTCGCGGTCCTTCACCGATTTCGCGGTGATCACGAACTGCGCGAAGTTCGGCAACTGAAGCTGCTGGTCGAGCGGCAGGTAGAAGCGCGGCGCGCCGCTGCCGACGAAGTTCACCGAATGATCGATCTCCGGGCGCTTGTCGATCACTTTCTCGAGGCGTTCGGTCTCGCGCAGCGTCGCCGCGAACGACGCGCCTTCGGGCAGCCGCAGGTCGACCAGCAGCTCGGGGCGATCGGAACTCGGGAAGAACTGCTGCGGCACGAGCGTGAAGCCCATCAGCGCGACGACGAACAGCGCGCCCGTGATCAGCAGCACGACGAAGCGCCGCTCGATGCACCAGTCGATCCAGCCGCGCAGCCGCCGGTAGAAACGCGTGTCGTAGATGTCGTGCTCGTGATCGTCGGGCAGGTGCGCCTCGTGCGCCTGCCGCTTGCGCTCGGGCAGCAGGTGGAAGCCGAGCAGCGGGATCAGCACGACCGCCGCGAACCACGACGCGATCAGTGCGATCGCGGACACCTCGAAGATCGAGCGCGTGTACTCGCCGGTGCTCGATTTCGCGAGCGCGATCGGCAGGAAGCCCGACACGGTGACGAGCGTGCCCGTCAGCATCGGGAACGCGGTGCTCGTATAGGCGAACGCGGCGGCGCGGGCCCGCGTGTAGCCCTGTTCGAGCTTCACGGCCATCATCTCGACCGCGATGATCGCATCGTCGACGAGCAGCCCGAGCGCGAGCACGAGCGTGCCGAGCGACACCTTGTGCAGCCCGATGTCGAACAGGTACATGAAGAGGGCGGTGACCGCGAGCACGACCGGAATCGAGATCACGACCACCATCCCGGTGCGCAGGCCGAGCGACACGAGACTCACGACCAGCACGATCGCGACCGCTTCCGCGACGGCTTCGAGGAAGTCGTCGACCGAATGCGCGACCGCGTGCGGCATGCTCGATACCAGCGTCAGCTTGAGGCCGGCCGGCAGTTGCGCCTGCAGGTCCTTCGATTCGGCGTCGAGCGCCTTGCCGAGCCGGATCACGTCGCCGCCCGGCTGCATCGTGACGCCGATGCCGAGCACGGCCTTGCCGCCCGCCCGCATCTGCGTGACGGCCGGATCGTCGTAGCCGCGCTTCACTGTCGCGAGATCGCCGAGCCGGAACGTGCGGCCGTTGATGCGGATCAGCGTGTCGGCGATCGCGTCGACGTTGTCGAACTGGCCGCTCGGCCGCACGAACACGCGATCGTCGGCGGTCGTCAGCGTGCCGGCCGACGAGATGTCGTTCTGCGCGTTGATCGCCTGCCCGAGCTGCTGCGGTGAGATGCCGAGGCGCGTGAGCTGCGCGTTGTTGACCTCGATGAAGATCCGCTGGTCGGGGTCGCCGAAATAGTCGACCTTGCCGACGCCCGGCACGCGCAGCAGCACGGTGCGCAGCTGGTCCGCGTAATCGTGGAGCTGCGCCGGCGTGAAGCCGTCGCCTTCGAGCGTCCAGATGTTGGTGTAGACGTCGCCGAATTCATCGTTGAAGAACGGGCCCTGGGTGCCGGGCGGCAGCGTATAGCCGATGTCGCCGACTTTCTTGCGGATCTGGTACCAGGTTTCGGGCACGTCCTTCACCGGCGCCGAATCCTTCATCGTGAAGAAGATCAGCGATTCGCCGGGGCGCGAGTAGCTGCGCAGGAAGTCGATGGCCGGCGTTTCCTGCAGCTTGCGGCCGATCCGGTCGGTCACCTGTTCCTGCACCTGCCGCGCGGTCGCGCCGGGCCAGAACGTGCGGATCACCATCACGCGGAACGTGAACGGCGGGTCTTCGGACTGCGCGAGGCGGGTGTACGCGAGGATGCCCGCGAGCGTCGCGAGCGCGATCAGGTAGACGACCAGTGCCTGGTGGCGCAACGCCCACGCCGACAGGTTGAAGCGGCCTTCTTCGTAGGAAACGCTCACGATGCGAAGTCCTCCGGATGCAGCGGCGCGATCGCGCGCACCTTCTCGCCCGCGCTGACCGTGTGCACGCCCTGCAGCACGACGCGTTCGCCGGGCTGCAGCCCGTGCGACACCGTCACCGTGCGCTCGTTGAAGCGCGCGACGTCGACGCGGCGCAGCTCGAGCGTGTCGTCCTTCGTGCGCACGACCCACACGGCCGGTTGCTGGCCGTCGTGGAACAGCGCGGTTGCGGGCAGCGTGATCGACTGCGCGTCGCCGGTGGCCGGTGCGCCGTCGAACGCGACGCTGGCGGTCATCCCGAGCCGGATCGCCGGATCGGGCGCGGCGAGCGTGAGCTTCACGCGATACGTGCGGCTTTGCGGATCGGCGGCCGGCGCGATTTCGCGCACTTTCGCGGCGAACTGGCGGCCCGGCAGCGACGGCAGCGTGACGGTGGCCGCGTGGCCCGGCGTGAGCGACGCAAGCGCGGCTTCAGGCGCGTCGCTGACGACGTCGACGTCGCCCGACCACGCGAGCTGGTAGACGGCCTGGCCGGCCGACACGTTCTGGCCGGTGTCGGCCTGTTCGGCGGTGATGTAGCCCGCGTGATCGGCGACGAGCGTCGCGTAGCGGAGCTGGTTCTTCGCGAGCGCGAGCTGCTGCTGCGCCTGGTCGCGCTGCGCGAGCGCCGACGTGTAGCTGTTCTCGGTTTGCTCGAGCTGCGCGGTCGCGATCAGGTTTTCGCGCGCCTGTGCGCGATCGCGGTCGAGCTGCTGCTTCGCAAACGCGAGGCTGTGCGTCGCGGCATCCAGTTGCGCCTGCGCGCTCGCGGCGTTCTTCTCGACGTCGGACGGGTCGAGCAGCGCGACGACCTGGCCGACCTTGACCGTATCGCCGAGGCGCACCTTGCGCTCGATGATCTTGCCGGCGATGCGGAACGACAGCGGGGTGGCGTAGCGCGGCTGGATCTCGCCGGGGAGCGTGCGGGCGACGGCAGCGTCGTCGGCATGGGCGGGCAGCGCGACGACGGGGCGCGGGGCGGGCGGCGCGGATTCTTTCGGATGACAGGCGGCGAGGACAAGCGCGGCGCCGATCAGCAGCGCGGCGCGGGAACCGGAGCGATTCACGAAACCCCCAGATGAGGTGAGAGCGAGAGCGGAACGAAGCCGGCAAGCGCGGCCGGCGCTTGCCCCGAGCGGCGCCGGCAACGGCGCGCGGACACCATCTTTCAGAAACTGTGGCGAATTCTAATACACACCTGTATCTGAATGCAAAGATGAATCCGAAAGGTAAATAGTGCTAGACTGCGCGCCATGAAACCTCAGCGCTTAACTCGCGAGCAGAGCAGGGACCAGACGCGCGAACGTCTGCTGATTGCCGCGCACCGTATTTTTCTGAAGAAAGGCTATGTGGCCGCGAGCGTCGAGGACATCGCGGCGGCGGCCGGCTATACGCGCGGCGCGTTCTATTCGAATTTCCGCAGCAAGTCCGACCTGCTGCTGGAGTTGCTGGAGCGCGACCATGCGGAGGTGCAGGCCGACTTCCAGGCGATCTTCGACGGGGGCGGATCGCGCGAGCAGATGGAGTCGATGGCGCTCGCGTATTACCGGACGCTGTTTCAGGACGACGAATATTCGCTGCTGTGGGGCGAGGCGAAGCTGCAGGCCGCGCGCGACGCGAAATTCCGCGTGCGCTTCAACCAGTTCCTGCACGGCAAGCGCCTGCAGATGGCCGAGTTCATCCGGCGCTTTTCGGAGCGCGCGGGCACGCCGTTGCTGCTACCGGCGGAGACGCTCGCGTTCGGGCTGATGTGCCTGTGTGATGGCGTGCAGTCGTACTACACGGCCGATCCGCAGCACGTGTCGGCCGAGGTGGCCGAGTCGGTGCTTGCGGGATTTTTCGCGCGCGTCGTGCTGGGGCGCGCGCCGGACTGAGCGGGTGTTGGCCTCGAGCGGTGCTCGGGCTGCGGGCGGTGAGCCGCCCGGTCAGCGTTCGCCGGTCATCCGCCGGTACGCATCGAGTAGTGACGTCTTGTAGACGACCCCCGCGAGCGTCGGCTCGGCTTCGCTTTCGATCACCGGCAGGCGTTCGCCCTGGAACGCCATGAAGCGTTCGAGCGCGGTGGCGAGCGGCATGTCGGGTGTGAGGAGCGGAAACGGCGTGTGCGCGTAGTGCGCGGCCGTCTTGTCGGTCGTGTCGCGCTTGTCGAGCAGGTCCGACGTGATGTCCTTCAGCGCGACCGCACCGCGAAAGCGCCCGGCGTCGTCGGTCACGTACAGGTACTTCACCGGATATTCGAGAAACACGCGCGTCATGTCGGCGACGCTCGCGGTGAGCGGCACGACCGTCTGCGCGGGCTGGATCAGCTCGCGCATCTGCGTGGTGCGGATCCGGCTGCGTTCCTCGGCATCCTGGTGGTGGTGCAGCGTGATCTCGTACATCGACGTCGTGCCGGTCGCGCGCGCGACGAAGTACGCGAATACGCAGGACGCCAGCAGCGGCAGCACGACCTGGTAGCTGAGCGTCATCTCGAAGATCATCAGGATCGCCATCAGCGGCGCCTGCGTGGCGCCCGTCAGGAACGCGCCCATCCCGACGATCGCGTACGCGAAGTACGGCGACGTATGGCCGGGCCACACGGCTTGCATCGCGAGTCCGAACAGCGAGCCGAACACCGCGCCGACGAACAGCGTCGGCGTGAACACCCCGCCGATCGCGCCGGAGCCGACGGTGGCGGAGGTCGCGATCACCTTGAACACGAGCACCGCGACGAGCGCCTGCCAGGTCCACGGCGAATGGAGGATGTGGTTCACCACGCTGTAGCCGTTGCCCCACACGTCTGGCACCCATACCGAGATCACGCCGACGACGAGGCCGCCGAGCGCGAGCCGCACGGGCAGCGGCAAGGGCAGCCGCTTGAATGTGTTCTTCGATGCGTCGAGCAGGTGCAGGAACTGCGGCGCGAGCACGCCGCACAGCGCGCCGAGCACGACGAACAGCAGCACTTCGGGGCCGGTGACGGCCGGAAACACCGGCATCTCGTACGGCGGCCGGTAGCCGGCAAATTCGCGCATCACGATGTTCGCGACGACCGACGAGACGATCATCGGCCCGAGACTTTCCATGGCGATGCCGCCGAGCACGATCTCCGACACGAAGAAGGCGCCGGCGATCGGCGCGTTGTACGCGGACGTGATGCCGGCCGCGGCCCCGCAGGCGACCAGCAGGCGCAGGCGCGGCGGGTCGAAGTGCGCGAAGCGGCCGACGAGCGATGCGGCGAGCGCCGCGAGCTGCACCATCGGGCCTTCGCGGCCGATCGAGCCGCCGCTGCCGATCGTCAGCAGCGACGACACGCTGCGCCACAGGCTCTGGCGAACCGGCACGACGCCGTTGCCGAGCGCGACCGATTCCATGTAGTCGGTCTTGCCGGCCTGCTTGTCGCCGCGCGTCGCGAGCAGCAGCACGCAGCCGGCGAGGAAGCCGCCCGCGGCCGGCATCCAGAACCGCACGTACCACGGCAGGCGCTTGGCCATCTGCACGAAGCTGCCGCTTTGTCCGGAGATCAGGTGCTGCATCAGGTCGATGCCTTCGCGGAACGCCATCGTCGCAAAGGCGCCGCCGACGCCGACGATGGCCGACCAGATCAGCATCGTATGGGCGTCCGACAGGCGGAACAGCGTTTGCGCGCGAGTGCGCAGCTTCAGCAGGAACGAGAGCACGGCTGAAAGAGGGCGATGGAAAACGACGCGAAGCATAGCACTGCGCCGCGCCCGCGGGACCATCCCGTCGGGCGCGGCGCGCGAAGTGTCACGGGCGGGCAACTCAGCCAAGCCAGTGCTGCACGGCCCAGGTGATCCCGTAACCGCCGGCGATCAGCCACACGTACAGGATCAGGCCGGTCATCAGCGCACGGGGGCCGGCTGCACGGATCTGCGCGACGCGGGTTTCGATGCCGAGTGCGGTCATGGCCATCGTCAGCGCGAAGGTGTCGAGCACGTTCAGCGTGTGGGTGACGTCGGTGGGCAGCACGTTCAGCGAATTGACGATCACGAAGCCGAGGAAACCGAGTGCGAACCAGGGCACGGCCACCTTGCGCTTGCCTTGCGCGCCGCCGGCGGTGGCGCGTGCCGAGCGGGCCAGCCACCAGCCGAGCACCAGCAGCACCGGCACCAGCAGCATCACGCGGGTCATCTTGACGATCGTCGCGATGTGCGCGACCTGCGGGCTGATGTCGCTCGCCGCGCCGACCACCTGCGCGACCTCGTGGATCGTGCCGCCGAAGAACAGGCCGAGGCCGGCCGGATCGAGGTTCAGCAGCCCGGCGTGATACGCGATCGGGTACAGGAACATCGACAGCGTGCCGAACAGCACGACGCTACCGACTGCCATCGCGCTCTGGTGCGGCTTCGACTGCAGCGTCGATTCGAACGCGAGCACGGCGGCCGCGCCGCAGATCGCGCTGCCGGCGGCGGTCAGCAGGGCGGAATCGCGGTCGAGCTTCATGATCTTCATGCCGGCCCAGGTACCGATCACGAGCGTGCTGACCACGACCAGTACCGACACCGTCAGGCCCGGCAGGCCGACCTGCGCGATTTCCTGCAGGCTGACGCGCAACCCGAAGAACGCGACCGCGATGCGCAGCAGCTTGCGGGCGGAGAAGTTGACGCCGGCCGCCCAGCTGGCCGGCATGCCGTCGCGCAGCGCGTTGCCGTACAGCGCACCGGCGACGATGCCGACGATCAGCGGCGACAGGCCGAGCCCCGCGATCGCGGGAAGCTGGGACAGGCTCGTGACGGCGGCGGCGAACAGCGCGACGAACAGCACGCCGTTCAACTGGCCGCGCATCGACGGCGCGGCGGGGCTGAGATGGGGAGTCGGAGCAGTGGACATGGAAGCACCGTGATGGAGCGTGTTGCGATGGTGTAATCCTAATTTCGTTATATCGATATGAAAAATTGTGATTTGTGACGTAAACTATCCGGAAAGCCGATAATTTATCCCCATGACCCCGGATCAACTGATAACGTTCGCCGCCGTCGCCGAGCACCTGAACATCAGCCACGCCGCCGTGGCGCTGCATCTGTCGCAGCCGGCCGTGTCGGGCCAGTTGCGGCTGCTGCAGGACGAATTCGGCGAGCCGCTGTACCAGCGCGAAGGCCGTGGCATCCGCCTGACCCCGGTCGGCGAACAGCTCGCGCAGTACGCGAAGGCGCAACGCGATACCTTTGCGCAGGCGCGCGCGTTTCGCGACGCGGTACGCGGCCTCGAGGCCGGCACGCTGCGCATCGGCGCGAGCACGACGCCCGCGAGCTATCTGCTGCCGTACCTGATTGCGGCGTTCCAGCCCAGCGCGCCGCGCGTGGCGATCCACACGATGAGCGGCAACACGGCCGACGTGGTCGCGGCGCTGCCGTCGCTCGATATCGCGATGATCGAAGGGCCGCCCGGCGAGGCACTGCCGCCGGGCACGGCGGTGCATGCGTGGCGCGAGGACGAGATCGTGGCGATCGTGCCGACCGGCCATCCGCTGGCCGCGCCCGAATACGCGTCGGGGGTCACGCTCGACGCGCTGGCGGCCCATCCGCTCGTGCTGCGCGAGGCAGGCTCCGCCGTCAGGCAACTCGTCGAGCGCGCGTTCGCGCAAGGCGCGGCGCCGATGCGCGTCGCGTTCGAGATCGCGGGCGTCGAGGCCGTCAAGGAGGCCGTGCGCGCCGGGATGGGTGTCGGGTTCGTGTCCGCGATGTCGCTGCGTCACGACGATGCCGCGCTCGTCCTGCGCTCGCTCGCGCCCGCGCCGCTCACGCGTCATTTCTCCATCCTCATGCCGCACGGCGGTGCGCCGTCGCGGGTTGCCGCCCAATTCCTCGAAATGAGCCTCGCGCACGACATCGCCTGAGCGGCCGAACCCGGCCCGGGAACGCGCGATGCGAGCCGTCGGGTGCGCATGTGCGGCATGCCCCGTCTTAGGGATTTCCTCTATGGCGTGGGTCTGACGCGAAGCGCACCATCCGTCTCAAGCAAATGGAACCGGTTCCATTCCGGTGAAAAAGGGCAAAATGACAGACATCGTGATCGTGGCGAGCGCATTCGGGATGGACCGCGTGCGTCAGGAGGGCCACAGCGCATTCATCGCGACCGCGGCGGCATCCGGTGCGACCGGTTTCGAGGTGCGGCGCGAACTGTTCGCGTCGGAAGCGGAAGCCGCGCCTGGCGCGCTGGCCGCGCTCGGCGCGCAACTGGCCAGCCACGGGCTGTGGTCGGTTTTTTCAACGCCGGCCAACCTGTACACGGACACCGGTGCACTCGATGCGGACGCATTGCGCAGCGCGCTCGTCGAAGCCGACGCGCTCGGCGCGCGCTTCGTGAAATTCCAGCTCGGCGGCTTTGCCGGCGACGCGCACGCGGCCGACATCGTCGCGCTGTCGCGCGGCGCCCGGGCCGGGCGGGCCGCGGTGGCCGGACCGGGAGCGGCCTCGGCCAGCGGGCTCACCAACTGCTCGGTGCGGCGGCCGGCGCGCCAGCTGCGCCATGCGACACGTGCGCCCCATGCGATGAACAGCACCGCGATCGTCAGCCCGCGCGCCCAGCCGCTTTCGAGCGGCCGGACCTCGGCGAACGCGAACAGCGGGCC
>NZ_JAAGPE010000197.1:0-18786 GCF_017104605.1 Burkholderia sp. Ac-20384
TTGAGGATGTAACCGTGAACAAACTCGCTCTTGCGCTCGCACTTTCCGCAACGGCCCTCGCCGCGTGCTCGACCGCATCCGGCCCGACCTTCAGCGCCTCCGAACTGCAGCCGCGCGACGGCGTGCGTACCTTCCAGGTGGACTGCCACGGCCTGCTGTCGGGCCCGCAGAGCTGCATGAAGGCCGCCCGCAAGATTTGCGGTGAAGAGCCGGTGCGCGCCGTCGACTCGGCCCGTGCGCTGCGCGACAAATCCGATCCCACGACGCTCGTGTTCCAGTGCGGCGCGGCGCCGGCCGAAGCGGCGTCGGCCGCCGCCCCGGCGGCTGTCGCCGTCGAACGGGTGAATCTGTCGGGCGACGCGCTGTTCGCCACCGACCACGCGACGCTCGCCCCGACCGCGCGCGAATCGCTCGACCGCTTGTTGAGCGAGCGCGCCGACCATACGTACTCGCAGGTGAGCGTCACCGGCTTCACGGATTCGGTGGGTAGCGACGACTACAACCTCGCACTGTCGAAGCGCCGCGCCGAATCCGTCGCGGCGTACCTGAAGGAGCACGGCCTGAAGACCGACTCGCTGACGGTCTCGGGCCGCGGCAAGGCCGATCCGGTCGCGTCCAACGCGACACCGGAAGGTCGCGCCAACAACCGCCGCGTCGAGATCTTGCTGCAACGCTGACGAAGACTACGATGGGTAGCCATGAAAGGGAAAATCTACCCGGAATTGAAAAGATGCTTTCCAACGATTATTCGACGCGCATTGGTTGTCTCAGTGTCTGTATTTGTCGAATGATGGGTGCGGATAATATGAATATTGAGCGACGAACTGAAGATTCGGTTGAATCTGAATGGTATCGATTGTCCGAATATTTGACTGGTGAGGCTGGGCCAATTGGTGAGCGCTGGCTGCAGTGTGTGCACGAAGCAGTTAGAGAAACGCTGAAAGGTTCAGTCAACCGTCAGATATCATCCGACGCTGGATTGGCTTATGAGGTTGGTCTGGTCGGTGGCTTCTATGGTGTGAAATCGTTTATCGTGGAAGTCGGTCGGAAGCGGTTCGCGGAACGATTATATCAATTGAGAAGGTATGGTAAATGTAAGGAATATAATGCACTGCTTCGCGATATTGAGAGGGTGGGGCGGGCGCACGGATTATTGATTGGAAATAGAGTATGGACTAATCATGTTGGCTCGCCGGAGGCGATATGGTGCAATTCGGGTATGACGATGGATCGATGAGCCTGTGCAGGCGTTAAGTTTTTTGGTGAATGCATTGCGGATTTCATGGAAGGGGCAATAAAATGCCGCAATTACTTGGTGGTGAATATTTTGATCTAATTCGTCAGCGCGACGTGCTGCAAGAGAAAATAGATCGGGCAAGACAGGTTAGTTTAAATGATGTTTTAATTGAGATATCCAGGGTGATGGTCGCGTATGATATTTCTTTGGGCGATCTCGAAAAGGTTTTTAGTCGATTTGAGAGGCGCCCCAATGGTAGGAGAGTTGCACCCAAGTACATTGATCCACGCACCGGTAAAACGTGGAGTGGTAGAGGGCGTCGGCCGGTTTGGCTTAACGGTAAAGATCCGGAGGATTTTCGACTAGAGAAGGCTTCTGTCAGTGATCGAGAGTGATAGTTAGATGTCTGTTAAGTGGTCAGCGGGGGCGGGCGGTCGCGTTGACCGTGGTGTCCGAAATTCGCAATAGTGGCTGTCGCGTCAAAAATAATTTACCAGCGTTAGCTTTAGAGTGGCTGCGATTCAAGGGGGGCGTTGATTCCCTTGTGCGTCGAGCGATGTATTTAATTGCTATTCGCAACATCTTTGCACGTTTTGTGAATAAAAAAATAACGGTATCAAAGATATCGCGATAAATATTTCAGGTGGCCACCATGGATGATATCTACGAGTGTAATGAAATGAGGTCTGGAATAGAAATTGTTGATGTGCTTCGCAGACCTCGGTCTAGATGCTTGCTTGTAAAAATTTTGGGGTCGGAGTTTGATCGGTCAGAGGCTGATATATATTTAATGGCTTATGATTGTGGATTGGCTGAGGCTCTGTTTGGAATAAAATCTGCAATATATATTGGGCTTGATAAGGGGTTGCGAGATGCGATATTTTTATCGTCTGGCGGACACTCGGCAATTCTTGAAAAAAAATTTTATGAACTTGGAAGGTGGTCTGGTTATATTGTAAACGAAATCATGTCAAACGCCGCGCAAAATTGATCAGTAGCTTGATGTAGGGGCCTTGCTTCCTGTTCGTGAGAGTGCAGTCGTAATCAGATTCGTTTGAAAGAGGACTCGTGTGAATTGGTCATGGTTATGCATGACGGCCAAATCCAGTCTTTGCTAGCCTTAGCTAGTTGATGACCTCCGAGGTTTTTCGGTTTGGGTACCAATTCCGATGTGAAAACAACCGACTGGAGAGATCGTTGCGTGGAAACGGCGCGCCGGGCTCAGAGCGGGCAGTGATCGTAGTTTCCTGCTCTTGTCCTTCGGCACATTGCAGACGGAATGCGTGAGTAGCGGTGGCGAGCGGCCCGTATTGAATATGGGCTGCTCGCCACCGCTGAAATGCCGCCTGACTTTACTGCAGCTTCTACTGTCTTATCAAAAAGCAAGATGCGGTGGCAGTTGCGAGCAACTTTCCGTCGGAAGACTTTAACGTACCCTCTGAGGTTGCGATGTTTCTCGAAATGTGGATGGAGCGAGCCTCGGCAACCAGATCCTGATCAATCGGGACAGGGCGCAGCATCTTGACTTGCAGATCGATCGTGCCGTATCCGACGCCCACCTCTAGCATCGAATGGACGGCGCATCCCGTCGCGGAGTCGAGTACGGTCGCAGCGAAGCCACCGTGGACGCTGCCCAAAGAATTGAGATGTTGTTTCCCAGCACGGGCTGAAAATTTCACATACCCAGGGTCGACATCCAGAAACTTCATAGGCACGGTCTCTGCCATCGACGAAATCGGCAGGTCGCCGGCCACGATTGCACGCAGCAAATCGAGTCCGCTCATTTCCAGTGGGTTCATTTTTCCCTCTTAGGTTTGGTCAAGCGAGCACTGATCGGAAGCTTACTTCCGGGAACTCATATTGCGGGGCGCCGCTTTGCTTCGTACGCATGTGTAACAGCGCACCCTCCCAACTGTTCAAAAGGAACTGCGCCAGTAACGGTGCTTGCAGTCGGGGGCGGATACCCCCGAAGCCTGGGCTTCCGCGATGTTGTTCTCGAAGAGCGCGGCCCATGTCGTGAAATAGATCGCGAGCTGCTTACGGATCAGGATCAACGCGCTGTGATCGGCAACCTTGAGGCTGAGGTTTCCTGTCAGGCAAACTCGTAAATACCCACCCGCCCGAAAGCTGCGAATCCGGTCGTCGAAATAGACATGCAAGCGCACGAGTGGTGGCATTCTCGCGTCGGTCAGAGGCGCAAGCCGCTCGCCGTAGCCGCGTTTGAAATAGATGTCGACCACTTTGTTCGTAAAGCCTTCCTTACTTTCAAAATGGTTATCAAGGGGCCTCTTAGGCCCCTGCGCGGCGTCGACGATTGCCTTGACCCTGATCTCGACGTAGCCGGAATCATGCCGCGACCGGGCTCCCGTGCGAAGCATATCGTCGCGTTTGTGCGCATTGGCTTTCGAACCGCAGCGGGCGGGCGTCATTGTCGTCGATTCCATTGACACTGATTCCATCGGATATAAATGACCGGTCGTCTTATACTTTAGCAACTTAAGGGCGGCTGTCAACAACATTGGTGCGGGTATTCCGTCCGTTGCCCAGATAACGCGTCTAACTTCGACCACCGCGGCTAGGCAGATTCCCTCTCGCTTTGGTATCCGGCATAAATTCCGACACCTGAAGTGCTCGTTGTCCTGGAGGCGACAGAGGGTGCCTGACGCCAAGCCGGAGCGAGATCTAAGGCCACGGCGGAACTACTTGTTCGCGGTTGCGTCTCTGACCCGAAGGCACATCGGTAAGAGTAGTCGCGGTTAGAAAAACAAAATCGCGGATATTCTGCGGAGCCATCGCAATACAGGCGTCGTTGGCATGTCACCTGCACGGAACGACTACAGGCAGACCATCTCGATCACGGTCGGCGGTGTCTCAAAATCTATCTGTCTGCGGGTCAAGCTTGCCGGGGAGGTTGGCTACTTCAAAGACGAGAAGACGAAAACTGAACTGCTCTCGCTAGAAGCTGGCGTCCAACCCAAAAGCGAGTTGCTTTAGCGTTCTGCTCAGGCTATGGCCGGCCCCTGCAACCATTCGATCGACATTCCGAACCAGGGCAGGGGCAGTCTCACTCCATCACCACGTTCTTTCAGGTCTCTGGGGAAGTGAGCGCTGTCGCGAAGGATTCTGCTATGACGGGCGTGGCTGGCGCAAAGGGACGAACCCGAGACGTACCAAGACTGGGCACTTCGACCGACCTTCATGCGCGGAAGGAGGTGATCTGGTCGATCAAAAAGCCCAAATGCTGACGCGATTGTCGTTTGGCGCGACGATTGAACATTGTCGGGAAAAGGAATGTGCGGTGGTCGTGCATGCGGCTTGGGGTGCTCTGCGTGTCAGGTATCAGCGCTCGCCGGAGAGGGCGAGCAAGGCCCGCTTCGCAGCCGCAAGCACAGCGTCGGAGCGATTTTTGTCTACGATCACGCGCGACACCACCAGTGCGCCTATCAGCGCGCTCACGGTGAACAGCGCCTGGCTTTCGTCTCTGCCCTCCATCGAGGCGCCAAGCTTCTCGACAAACTGTTCGATGTGCTTCGACATGGCTTCGCGAGTGGGTTCGTCGGCACGAGCGACATCGCCGGCGAGTGCCGCAATGGCGCATCCCGACCCGCGCGCCTCGCGATGTTTGCGGCTTAGATAGCTGCGGACAATCGTCCCGTACTCTGGTGGATTTTTGCCGTTCTTCGAATCAACGGTCAAGCTGCCATCGTTCAGCGCGCGCTGGAGGGCTTGAAGCAACAAATCCGAGCGCGAGTCGAAGTGGCCGTAGAAGCCGCCGTGCGTGAGATTGGCACTGTTCATCAGCTTGCTGACGCTGATGGACTCCAACCCCTGCTCCCTGATCTGCTCGGCTGCCAGTTCCAGAATGCGTTCCCTGCTGCGCGCCTTGTCTGCCTGCGAGTGCCCCATAGTCTGCCCGGGTTTGATCTATTGACATTCTGAATTATGATCGTCATTCTTCAGCATGACAATGATCATGCTGATTTCCGGGCATAACGAGCAAGAGTCGGGCATGACTGTCACCCTGAGGAACTCATGAGCGATCCGAATATCAGTCTGGACGACTACGAGGTACCCTTCCGGGGGATCGTGGAGCAGTCCATCATCGGCATCTACATTCTACAGGACGAACGCTTTTGCTACGCCAACGAGACTTTCGCGCAGATGAGCGGGTTAAGGCGAGAGCAACTGGTCGGCGCGAGGCTGAAGGACGTAGCGAGCCCCGAGCAGCGCGTCGCGCTGATATCTCAATACGAGCGCACGATCAGAGGTGACGATTCGTCGGAACAGTTCATTGTCCGGCGCTCCTTGCCTAGTCGGCCCGGTTGCTACGAGCTTCACGGCACGCGCGTGATTTTTCACGGTCGCCCTGCCGTTGTGGGTGTGAGTGTCGATATCACCGAACAGGAGCGGCAGCGCAACGACCTAGTGAGGGCAAGCCGCCGCTTGCAGGAGCTAGTCGCGAGTGCTAACAGCGTGCGTGAAAATGAGCGCAACCGCGTTGCGCGCGAGTTGCACGATGTGGTCGGCGGTATGCTCACGGCACTAAAGTTCGACTTGTCGCGGCTCGCACGCGGCATTGGCGTCGTGCGGGAGCGAGACGCAATCGATCCTCTGACGGGCGCAGCAACCGGGCCGTCGTTCGAGTCGCTCGCCGCGACGGCCGCGCGGGCCGTGCTGCTTGCCCAAGATGCCATCGAAGCGGTACGCGGCATTTCCGAAGGGCTACGACCTGGCGCGCTGAGTCATCTCGGCCTGTGCGACACGCTTTCGCTCGATTTGAACAGCTTCGAGCGACGTTACGGTATCGCGACACGCTTTCGGCCTACGGGGTGCGCGCAGGATATCGATCGCGACACGGAAATCAGCATCTATCGCATTTTTCAGGAGGCGATGACCAATGTCGCGAGGCACTCCAGGGCCACAGAAGTTGTCGTCGATCTGACGTGGCTGCGGGATCGCGTCGTACTAGAGATCGCGGATAACGGCCTTGGGTTCGAGCGCGATTCACTTGCTGCTGAGGGGCATTACGGCCTACCGGGAATGCAGGAACGGGCACGAGAGCTCGAGGGCACCTTGTTGCTGGGTGCTAGCCCGAGTTCGGGGGCATGCGTGAGGCTCACCGTGCCGATGCGGCATGGAGGCGTTCCGGAGGAAGCGCGCCCATGATTCGTCTATTGTTGGTCGATGACCATACCATCTTTCGTGAAGGCTTAAAGCGCCTGCTCGCTGAGCAGGACGAATTCGACGTCATTGCTGAAGCAAATGACGCGTCTGAGGCCTTGAGCTGCTTGCGCGACCACCCTGTGGACGTCGCGCTGCTCGATGTAAACATGCCGGGACGCAGTGGCATCGACATGCTCCCCTCGCTACGCGCCGAATGGCCGGAAATGCCAGTGATCGTGCTAAGTATGTATCCGGCGGAGCAATATGCGATGCGCGCGTTCCATGGCGGTGCGTCAGGCTACGTCACGAAGGACATGGACGCGGTGGCACTGGTCGATTCGATCCGCAGCGTGGCGAAGGGTGGGCGTTACGTGACCCAGGCAGTCGCCAATTGCCTCATCGACGGCTTCCCGCGGCCGTCCGAAGTCGCCGCTCACCAGCAGCTCTCATCGCGTGAGTACGAAATCATGTTGCTGATAGTACGTGGCATCCGGCTGACCGATATCGGTCGCCAGATGTTTCTGAGTGTGAAGACCGTCAGCACGTATCGCGCGCGTCTGCTCAAGAAGCTCGGAGTTTCCAGCAACGCTGAGCTTGCTCGCTACGCTGTCGAGCATCGCTTGATCGATTGACCGGCTGGAATCACGCGAGCGAGCTGCAGGGCCCTCCAATTTCAGAAAAGGCTGACAAGCCGGACAGCTAGTTCTGACAGACAGACCCGCTCGCGAAGTCCACACTCTCTCGTCAAGAAACTACGCAAACCGTCGAATTGAAGGGAGAACGCGATGAACGCGGAAGTGCTGACGCAGTTGGACGAGCGCGTGCTGGTCGTGACGATC
The DNA here is from genome assembly GCF_017104605.1 of Burkholderia sp. Ac-20384. Taxonomy (NCBI): domain Bacteria; kingdom Pseudomonadati; phylum Pseudomonadota; class Betaproteobacteria; order Burkholderiales; family Burkholderiaceae; genus Burkholderia; species Burkholderia sp. Ac-20384. The sequence continues at coordinate 7,240 of NZ_JAAGPE010000197.1, forward strand.
AACCGGCCCGCGAAGAAGAATGCCATCACGGCGCACATGTACAGTGCGCTGGCTACTGCGTTGGCCGACGCGGACCGGCGCGACGACGTGCAGGCCGTGCTGCTCAGAGGCGCATGCGGCAATTTCACAAGCGGCAACGACATCAGCATGTTCGTCGATGAAGAGGGTGTCAGGTATCACGAATCGCCGGTCTACGATTTTCTGCTCGCCATGACCGCGTTGCGCAAGCCCGCTGTGGCCTGTATCCGCGGACATGCTGTCGGTATCGGCGCCACGGTTCTTCTGCATTGCGACTATGTTGTTGCCTCCGACGACGCACGCATACGCTTTCCCTTTGTCGATCTTGGGCTGTGTCCTGAGTTTGCTTCCACTTTGCTACTCCAACAAGTGGTGGGCCGTAACAAGGCGACCGAATGGCTGCTGCTCGGCGCACCCATTCCCGCTGCAGAAGCGCATCTGGCGGGCCTTGTCAATCGCGTAGTGCCACTCGAACTGGTCGAGGATGAGGCACTGTCGGTTGCGAAACGCCTTGCAGTCAAGCCTCGCGCCGCATTGCTTGCAACGCGCGGGCTGATTCGTGAGTCGGCCACAGATCTGGTTCAAGCGAGCCTTCAGCGCGAAGGGATCGTATTCGACACGCTACGCAAGTCCCGGGAAGCACAGGAAATCTTCGACAAATTCCTCCAGCGTGAGCCGGCGCCTCAGCGAGCTGCAGCTGAGTAAACACCAGGTGGAGTACCCAAGTTTCCAATGAAGAAGGACATTTAATGAGCACCGAATACACCGTCGTCGACAACGTCGCGGTCGTAACGATCGCCAATCCCCCGGTCAACGGACTGGACCATACCGTGCGCCTTCGAATCTTGGATGGTCTCGGCCGCGCAATCGATGACGCGAGCGTTAGGGCCATTGTGATCACCGGTGCAGGAAATGCGTTTTCCGGCGGGGCTGACATGCGCGAGTTCGATGGATTGAAGGTCGTGCGCGAGCCTGACCTGAACACCGTGTTCGCGTCCATCGAGAGCAGCCCGAAGCCCGTGATTGCCGCATTACATTCGGTTGCGATGGGCGGTGGACTGGAACTGGCGCTGGCATGTCACTATCGCGTGGCGTCGTCTGACACGCGAGTCGCGCTGTCCGAGGTGACAATGGGTTTGCTACCAGGCGCGGGAGGAACGCAGCGCTTGCCACGCCTCATTGGCCTCGAGGCCGCGACCAACATGATCGTGTTCGGCACATCGATCGCTTCAGAAGCGCTCACCGATTCTGGTCTCTTCGATCGTGTCGTCAAGGGCGACGTACTTGCCGAGGCGCTTGCGTTCGCTCGCGAAGTCGCTCAGCGTTCCGGCGCGCACCAGCGCGTGCGTGACAGGGTTGTTGCGCATGCGAACCCAGAAGGCTATCTCGCCGTGGCTCGGCAGGCGATCGTCGCGCAGTACAAGGACCTTCCCGCACCACAGCGTTGTCTGGACGCCATCGAAGCGAGCTTTACGTTGCCGTTCGACGAAGGCCTCGCACTCGAACGGCGCCTTTTCCAGGAGCTGATGAATGGGCCGGTTTCGCGCTCGTTACGCCACGCTTTCTTCTCCGAGCGCGCTGCGGCAAAGCTTGTGGACGTGCCTGCTACAAGCGCAGAGCGCGTGGTGAATAAGGTGGCCGTGGTTGGGTCGGGCATGATGGGCAGTGGAATCGCCATGAACTTCCTCAACGCGGGTATTCCTGTCGTATTGCTGGACGTTTCGGACGCTACGGTGCAGAAGGGAGTGGCCACCATTCGCAAGAACTATGAGGCGAGCGTGAAGAAAGGGAAGCTTGACAGCGCCGCCGTTCAAGCGCGCATGGCGCTGCTTCAGCCTGGTGTCGCACTTGGACAGGTGGCAGATTGCGACCTCGTTATCGAAGCCGTGTTTGAAGACATGGACGTCAAACTTCGCACGTTTCGAGCTCTGGATGAATTGATTCGCCCCGGCGCGATCCTTGCCACCAATACCTCTACGCTTGACGTTGACCGAATGGCTGCCGAGACGCGGCGCCCTCAGGACGTGATCGGACTACACTTCTTCAGCCCGGCCAACGTTATGCGACTTCTCGAGGTCGTGCGTGGCGCGGCGACGGCGCCGGACGTTTTGCTCACCGCCATGCGGCTCGCGCGGCGCATCGGAAAAGTTGCTGTGATGTCGGGCGTGTGCGATGGCTTCATCGGTAATCGCATGTTAGCGCGCTACGCGCGCCGCGCCGGCGAGTTGCTGGAGCAGGGTGCGTTCCCTGAGCAGGTGGACCGCGCTATGGAGCATTTCGGAATGGCAATGGGGCCGTTCAGGATGGCGGACCTCGCGGGCAACGACATCGGTTGGGCCATCCGCAAACGCCAATATGCGCAAGACCCATCGACGCCTCGATTCGAGCTTGCAGACCTGCTCTGCGAGGCGGGCCATTTTGGCCAGAAGACGAGCGCGGGCTGGTACGACTACGAGCCAGGACAGGGCAAGGCGCTGCCGTCGGCCCGCACCCACGCGATGCTCGAAGCGTGGTGGCGCGAGAAGGGGGTGACGCCAAAGCGATTCACCCACGACGACATCGTTGCACGGCTAATTTACGCGCTCGTGAACGAAGGTGCGGCCATTCTCGAGGAGGGTATTGCAGCGCGCGCGTCGGATATTGACGTGGTTTACGTGCATGGTTACGGGTTTCCGCGCTGGCGCGGTGGTCCGCTGTTCTACGCCGACACGGTCGGTCTCTATGAGGTGCGCCGCGCGTTGCGCGCGTTCAGCGCTGAAGACGCGAGCTGGGCGCCCGCTGCGTTGATCGACCGCCTTGCTAGTGAAGGCTCTGCCTTCACCAACTGAATCTACCTCACATTCACGGAAAAAATCATGAACGAGGCCGTCATCGTTTCGACCGCCCGCACAGCGCTTGCTAAGAGCTGGAAGGGTGCCTTCAATATGACTCACGGCGCGACACTCGGAGCGCACGCGGTAAAACACGCCGTGGAGCGTTCCGGTCTCGAACCAGCAGAGATCGAGGATTGCATCATGGGGGGCACGTTCGGCGAGGGTACTACGGGGGGCAATATTGCTCGTGCGATCGCTCTCCGTGCCGGGTTGCCCGTTACGACGGGAGGCGTAAGCGTAAACCGCTTTTGCTCCTCTGGACTACAAGCAATTGCGATGGCCGCGCAACGCGTGATAGTAGAAGGTGCGCCGGCAATCGTGGCGGGCGGTGTCGAATCGATCTCATGCGTCCAGAACGAGGTGAACAGGCACATGTGGCACGACCCGTGGCTTGTCGAGCACAAACCGGAACTCTACTGGAGCATGCTGCAAACTGCGGAGCAGGTGGCACGTCGCTATGGAATCCGGAGGGAAGATCAGGATGCCTACGGGGTTGAAAGCCAGCGACGTGCTGCTGCGGCACAGGTTGGCGGTAAGTTCGATGATGAAATTGTACCTATGACCACGACGATGGGTGTGGTCGACGAGTCTGGGCGTATCGTGACCCGTGAGGTGACGATCTCGCAAGACGAAGGTATCCGTCCGGACACTACGCTGGAGGGCGTCGCGCGCATCCGGCCTGCGCTACCGGGCGGCGTGGTGACGGCGGGCAATGCGAGCCAGTTTTCGGACGGTTCTTCGGCCTGCGTTGTGATGAACGCGAAGATCGCGGAGCAACGCGGTATTGAGCCGCTCGGCATGTTCCGCGGCTTCGCTATCGCGGGCTGCGAGCCGGACGAAATGGGTATCGGTCCTGTGTTCGCGGTTCCGCGGCTGCTGGAGCGTGCGGGCGTGAAGCCGGAAGACGTCGGCCTGTGGGAGCTGAACGAAGCGTTTGCATGTCAGGTGTTGTATTGCCGCCAGAAACTTGGAATTCCTGATGATTTGTTGAACGTAAACGGTGGAGCGATCGCGGTTGGGCATCCATATGGTGTCACAGGGGCCCGCTTGACGGGGCATGCTCTTATCGAAGGCCGGCGCCGGGGCGTCAAGTATGTGGTGGTGACGATGTGTATCGGTGGTGGCCAGGGAGCCGCGGGCCTTTTCGAAGTTTTTTGAGTTTGTTTGATGGGAGAAAGAAAATGAACGGAGCGTCGAATCTTCTCTATATGTGCTGACTCACGTCACTCGTGACGAGGACTGGACCGGCCAGGCTTTCGTAGACATCTTCGAGCCATAATTTACGGCAACCGAGGAGGTCAGTATGAGCGGCAAGCGGTACACGGATGAGTTCAAGATCGAAGCAGTCAAACAAGTCACCGAGCGTGGTCACTCGGTTGCAGATGTGGCCCAGCGTTTGGGCATTACGACGCACAGCCTATATGCCTGGCGAGCGAAGTTCGATAAGCCAGATGTCGTGCGGCAGGCGGAACTGGACCAGAGCGCCGAGGTGCGGCGACTGAAGGCCGAACTCAAGCGGGTGACCGAGGAGCGCGACATTCTAAAAAAGGCCGCCGCGTACTTTGCAAAGGGATGACGGCAAGGTACGCATTCATGCGGGCCCATATTAACGAGCATTGTCTGCGTACGATGTGCCGGGTGCTTGGCGTTCATCGCAGTGGCTATTACGTTTGGCAGCGTCAGTCGGGCAGTACGCACAAGCGCGAGGACGACCGGCTGCTGGGTCTGATCAAGCATCATTGGCTGACCAGCGGCGGCGTCTACGGTTACCGCAAAATCACGGTGGATTTGCGAGAATCGGGCGAGACGTGCAGTCGTCACCGCGTGCTTCGGTTAATGCGGACAGAAGGTTTGCGCGCCGAGGTTGGTTACGGCAGCAAGCCTCGCTATCGTGGCGGTCCTGTCGGCGTGGTGGCCAATGTCCTGAATCGGGAGTTCGCCCCCGACGCGCCGAACAGGGTCTGGGTCACCGACATCACGTATATCCGAACCTACGAAGGCTGGCTGTATCTGGCGGCGGTCATGGATCTGTACTCGCGCCAGATCGTCGGCTGGGCCACGCGATCAACGATGACCAGCGATCTGGTATTGCAGGCTTTGCTGGCCGCAGTCTGGAAACGCAAACCGGGCCCCGGCGTTATGGTGCATTCGGATCAGGGCAGTCAGTTCACCAGCGATGACTGGCAGTCATTCCTGAGGGCTCACCATATGGTGCCAAGCATGAGTCGTCGCGGTAATTGCCACGATAACGCCGTTGCCGAAAGCTTCTTCAGCGCGTTGAAGAAGGAGCGAATCAAGCGGCGCATCTACCCGAACAGGGCTACTGCTGCCACGGACGTATTCGATTACATTGAGATGTTCTACAACCCGATTCGCCGGCATGGTTCCGCCGGCGACTTGTCACCTGTAGAGTTTGAGCGGCGCTACGCGCTAAACGGCTCGTGAGTGTCTATGAAACTCTGGCCGGTCCACGTGTCGTATCCGCAGTAGTCGTAGATTGTACTGTTGCGCTCGTCTATCAGACGCGTCGCCCGGAAGTGCGAGACGAATCGCATGACGTGTAAGCGGTATCGGAGGGAAATCGGACGTGGTTTCGGATTGCGACGCTTGTTTGTGTCGTTGTAGTTATGGCGCTGTAATTCTAGCGACTAAACTTGGCCCAATTAGCGTGGGCATCCGGTTGCGCTTTCGCCAGCGCCACTTATGTGCTTAAACTCAGATTATTGATGAGTAGTTGGCGATAGGAAACTTCCGCGTCCGCCTGTGGCGACTATCTCGGAACGAGCTCGTACGGGTACCCGTCTTGTTGGCGTAAGCCATCTCGTTATCAAGTATTGCTGGTCATATCACGTCACCGCAGTTTTTTATCGTGGCCTTCTTCGTCTGTGAGTTGGCGGAGTCACAAGTCAGCAATACTATGTACGCTAGCGTGCCAAAGGTTGGCCTTGCATGCTAACTCTACTTTAGAGACCAGAGATTTTCAGAAGCTTTGATGGCGAAATATTCAGAGCGTCAGCGATTCGGATGAGGTTGAGGATGGTCAAATTACGCTGGCCTCTTTCGATGCGGCCCATGTGACTTCGATCGATTCCCGTGAGAAGGGCAAGCGCTTCCTGCGAGACGCCAAACTCCAGCCGACGAGCACGGACCGTCGCGCCAATCGCGGCCAGATGTCCTGCGTCGTCCCGTTTGCCAGATACCCTTTGCATCCAATGATGGTCGCGGTATGATGCTCGTTTGGCCACGGCATTTACGACCCATTTTCTCGGGTGCGGCCAGTATCTCTAGCTGCAAGGCATATGTTTTTGATTCAGGATGGGAACCGTCTGCCGCTTCAGTCGGCGATGGCCGGTGCAGCTGTATGGGCTGTGATGGAACAGTGGACGCCTGGCGACTTACTGGTTCTACGGGTGTCTGAAAAGCGAGCACGCGGGATTCCCTGCGTGATATGGACGGACCTCACATCGGGAGCGGCATCGCTGAAGCAGTTTCTCGACGGCAGTAACGTGCTGCGAGGGGCTGCGGTGGTCAGCACGCGCCGTGCGCGTCAGGTAGATGACTGGTATTTGGATCCACTGAGCGAAATCCGAGTCGGGGCGACCGAACTCAGCGACGACGATCGCACACTGCTGACGGTGACGCAGTTCACGACGGTTACCGGGCGAAAGTTTTCCGTGCCAAGTGGATTCGCGACCCGCTACGCCCGCGGAAGGCGGGTATGGCAGGCGCGTCGGTCGCGCTCGGACTCTGCATAATGACTGAGAAGGGGCTTTCAGATGGATAGGCCATGTGTGCGGCTTTGGCTCTCGTAGTGAGGCGGGAGGAAGTCCAGGTGTTCTGTGCTGAATGTGCCCTGGGTGAGCGACTATGACGGATACCCGCTTCCAAAACGGACCGACCTGGTCGGTACCTTCCAGCGACCGTAGCAGTTGGAGAAATCGTTTCTTCGTCGACACCGAGTTCACGGATCTCGAGGCGCCCCAACTCATTAGTTTGGCCATCGTTGGGGAGAACGGATCTGAGTTTTACGGCGAATGCACGGACTATCGTGCGGCGCGCTGTAGTGACTTCGTTCGGGCTGTGGTGCTGCCGCAACTGGGGCGATTCAGGGAGCGCGCGATGCCGTTTATTCAACTGCGTCAGGTGCTGCGGGCTTGGATCGGGGGCATCCCGACTGGCTCTAAGCCGGTGCTTTGCTACGACCTCGAGACGGACCTGAATCTGCTGCAATTTCTGTTCGATGGCCAGTTGCCTGAGGGCTGGGCGCTCGAGGATATCCGCGGCCAGATCGACGCTCGACGGCAAGCCGAATACTTCGCGCGGCACGGCGGCGAGCATCACGCGCTGCACGATGCTCGCGCAAACGCATACGCCTATATCGGTTGAACGACCCGGTCGAAGCCGTTGCAAGTTGGCCTGTATTTCATCCAATCGAGCCGTCTTGTGTCTCAGACGTTTTGCCCAGCTATCGGGTTCCGAGGGACGCATCTCGATGTTGTGCTCGGTGGAGCTGGCGCGGGAAGGCTGCACCTACCTGACGCGCACGCTTTGCCTCTTCCCCATGGAGATAGGTCGAGGTGGTTGCCACCGAGGCGTGACGCAGGTTGTCTCGCACGACCACCAGCTCCACGCCGGCGTCCAGTGCGTGGGTGGCATGTGTATGGCGTAGCCAGTGGGGGCTGGCATGCCGTAGCTTCTCCGCGAGCGCCGGACTACGAGCGTTCACGCGCTCAGCCGTCTCCTGAAAAAACTCACCTAACACCTGCCGCAACCGCGCTGCACTGATGCCGGCGTGGCGTTCCGCGCGATGTTCCGCAGTGAGGGCGGTGACCAACGGGGTGGCCGGATGCCAGCGGGTGCGCATGACCGGCAGACCCCGCGCCTTCAGTGTCCGCCGCAAGGCGTCCCGCGCGAGGGGCGGCAGGGCCACGCGCCCCGACTTCGCCCCTTTTCCTGTTACCTGTAGCCATAACGTGCCGCGGGCGTCCGCCGTGATGTCGCCCAGCGTCGCCGCGACTAGCTCCTGTGCCCGCAGGCCCGTCGCGTAGCCAAAATCCAGTACAAAGCGCAGCCGCTCTGCGGCCGGTGCAGACCAGCCGGTCCGCTCGAGCTGGTCGGCTGCAGCCCGCACGATCTTCCACTCTCGACCAGTCAGCGCCCGCCCGGTATCAAACGGTGCACGGGCTGCGCCGCCGCGCACTGTCACGCCCGCAAACGGATTGAGCACGACGTAGTGTTGATCAACGAGCCACCCGAAGAGGGCGCGCAGGACGGCCAGCGCATAGGCGGTTGACCGCGCCGTCAGGTGTCCCGTGAACGGACGCCAGGCGGGCATCGTGCGCGGGCGCGGTGGACCGATCCAGCGGGCGGCGGGCGTCGGATGGCGCAGGAAGGCCCGATAGGCGATCGCGTCGTCGGTGGTGAGCGACGAGAGGGGCTGACGGCGCTCGACGATGGCCCACAGCAACAGCCGTTCGGCCTCGCGCCGATAGGCGCGGACGGTGTGGACGCCTTCGTGCAGCGCTAGCCATGCCTCGATCGCCTGATAGTCGTTCGCGGCGGCGAGGCCGCAGGTGTCGGGCGGGGCACGGAAGCGTCCTTGCGAACCATCCAAGTCGGCGGGCAGCGCATCCAGGGACCATCGCGGGGCCAACTGACCTGTTGCCGACTCGTAAGGAACCAGTTGGGCGGCGCGTCGGGGCAGGTCAGGGTGTTGGGAGAGGAAGGCTTCGACGCGGTGTGCACCCTGGCCCCCCAGCCCCGGAATCGAACGCCACCAGCCCGGGCGGTGGACCCTCCGCACCAGCAGGTCGCCGAACGAGTCGATGCCGGCGACGCCGAGTGCGCGTGCGATGCGCGGCGGCAGCCAGCGGGCCACAGGGTCGGTTGGCTGCGGCACCGGGATGGGGGTAGTCCGCAGGACGTCGAGCGCGGTGGTGACCTGTGCCGCATGACGGGTACGGTCGGCGGCTGGGTGGGTGAACAACGGGATCAGGTCGTCGCGCTGGCGGGCGATCGCGCACGCGACGAGCTGGCGGCGGATCTGCCCCAGGAGCCCGCGTGACGACTGGCCGTCGGCCCTGCGGTGCGGCAGATAGCGCTCGACCGCCGCGCGGGCCGTGAGCCCGGCGTGCCAGGCGCGCAGGGCGGCCAACGAGGCGAGATCGGGCAGGGCGGTCGCTGGGAGATTTCCGTCGTCCGACCCTGCGGAGGAGGTCGATGCAGTACCCATGTAACCAGTTTAGGTCGCTGGGAAGGCACTCACGATAAGACTATTTATCGCAAGTGACCTATTTGCACATCTGGTCGTGAGGTGACGTTTCACGTCGGGTGTGGATGGCAAGTCGAACACTGCCGCAGCCGGACATGTTTGCGTAAGCGGGTGATATTTAGCTCAATTCCCCTGATGAGAGTGGGCTAGGTGATACCTGGCGGGCGCCCGGTGTTGGCAAGCGGTTGCATGTCGGATTGACTGTTACCTGCCAGACGCCTGGATAGGTCATCGAGCGTCGAAAATGATCGGTCCTATCTCGCTTGAACTGCAGACAAAAGCAGGCGATGTGCCGCGGCATGTGCCGTGCCTGTCTTTAATGGATGACCGGACATGACGGCGATCATGATTCGGGCATGGATCCACTACATCGAGGAGGCGTTGCTTGGTCCATAAACCGAGAGAGAAGCCGTCCCGGGAGGCAACTTGATCGTAGGCCCCAGAACTCTGGCTTGAGCCGCGTTGATCCATGCAAATCTCAACGCTCGACAACCCCGTATCCCCTCGACAGCGGGGGTTTTCAAGAAAAACACGGTGGTTTCGACTGTGTCGCCGGCGGATAGATTGACCGGAAATACCTTGGGCGCGGGAAAGGTTGGCATGGGCTGTGGCATATCTGACGACTGCCATGCAGAGATCATCACGTTGGGCGCGCGATCGCTGACGCATGCAACACTTGGTTCGGTCAGACTCTCAGCGTGATTGGTCGGGTTGCTGATGCGTACAACGATTTCGTCAAATCTTCGATCCTGCATGTCGATTTTGATGATGCTGGCCATGACGTGCGCTCGATGATAGACAAGGCTGTCCCATGCCTCGAGCGCGTCTTTTGAGTGAGAGATAGCCGCCCCGGCGGCTACTGCGATACTCACGAAGGCACCCCAGATCCAGGATGCTTTGTTCTTGCGTTTGGCCGTGTTCATTTTTCAAGTTAGTTGATACTGGATTGGCTGCCCCGGCTGCTCCTGGTTTTCCCGTCACGATATACCCAACACGCATCGTGATCTCCTTACTACTCGCCTTCGAGGTTAAGGTTGCCTAACCCGAAGAGCTCGTGTATCGAAAGCTTCTCTGTCCGTGAACATCACGTCTGGTAACGGTTCGAGTTTTGCTCCCCGATCAGTAGAAATGACATAGGTCCGTCGTTATACTTCCGGTCAAGAGCAGGATGTTAATAACTTGGGGAGAGGGGATGTCGGCGATTTTCGTCCATGTTTCGGACATTCACTTTGGGCAAGAGCGAGACCATTTGGTTCATACCCACAACGACGTGAAGGCCCAGTTGATTGAGGACGCCGCGGAAGTCGTTGCGGGTCTTCCAGGTGGGGCTGCACAAGGCATTCTGGTCACGGGGGATATTGCCCAATCCGGCACGTGGGCACAGTACGAAGCCGCCAGTCTCTGGCTCGACGAGCTCGCCCATCGTATCAAGTGTCCTATTCACCGCGTGCAGATGGTTCCGGGGAATCACGATCTCGACAGGAAAAAATTGTCGATTGGGGGCGCGCAGCTTCTGGATTATATTCGTGCGGGAGGGGCTGCCGAATACGAGAAGGTCTTCTCGAACCCCAATGATCGGGCAACGCTCCTTGCGCGTTTCGAAGACTATGGTCGCTTCGCCTTCGGTTACCGATGCGGTCTCGATGACGAAGCCAAGTTTGCGTCGAACTTGCGTATCGAGATCGGCCCCGATCGCTGGATCAGGTTTATCCGTCTGAATTCGGCGTTGCTGTGTACCGGAGAAGAGCGTGAGGCAAACCCCGAGCTGATGATTGGCTCGCGACAGTTCATCATCCCGAAAAAGGCAGGGGAGGAGAACGTCGTCCTGATCCACCATCCGCTGCATTGGTGTAAGGATTCAGCCGAGGTGCGTCAGTATGTGCGTGCCCGGGCGAGGGTTTTTATTTCCGGTCACGAGCATAATCCCAAGGTCCATGTTGACCCCGTTGTTGAGGGAACGGATGTCCTGATGCTCGCTGCGGGTGCGGCGGTTCCGTTCCGATCGAACGAAATTTACACCTATACCTACAACATCATCGAGTTCGACTGGGACGAAGCCACGGATGCGCTGGCGGTCACCATGCATCCTCGTGCGTGGAATCCTGTAGAGACCTGTTTTGAAGCGGATGACAATCGACTGGGCGGGAAGGCGCCTCGATTTACTCTAGGCTCGCCCAATTTCAAGAAGTGCGCAAAGGCTGCAACGGTGGCTGACCACGTGACGACTCATTGCGCCGGGCCGCTTGCCGAGCCCGTCGTGACCTGCCCCCGGTTTTAGTCCGGACTGCAGTTAGAGTCCAAGGTTAAAAACTGCTGCTTTGCATCGTGCGCCAAGGCGAACTGCACCGGCGTCAGATAGCCGAGTGAGCTATGAGGCCGCTCGGT
>NZ_JAAGPE010000018.1:0-72314 GCF_017104605.1 Burkholderia sp. Ac-20384
TCTGGCAACGCCGGCCGGCGCCGCCGCGCCGACCGAGGACCAACTGAAGCGCGCGCTGCGGCAACTGCGCGCCGAGGCATTCGGCGCGGTGGCGGAGCGCGACCTGCGCGGGCTGGCGGATGTCACCGAGGTGACCGGCGCGATGACCGATCTCGCGGAAGTGGCCGTGCAGCGCTCGCTCGCGCTGCTGTCGGCCGAGCTCGAGGCGCTCTACGGCGAGCCGCGCAGCGCCGACGGCCAGCGCGTCGTGCTCGGCGTGGTCGGGATGGGCAAGCTCGGCGGCCGCGAGCTGAATGTATCGTCGGACATCGACCTGATCTTCGTCTACGAGGACGACGGCGAGACGACCGGAGGCGCGCGTTCGCCGCTGTCCACGCAGGAATACTTCACGCGGCTCGGCCGGCGGCTGATCGGCGTGTTGTCGGAAGTCACCGCCGACGGCTACGTATTTCGCGTCGACATGCGGCTGCGTCCGAACGGCGATTCGGGGCCGCTCGTCTGCAGCCTCGGCATGCTCGAAGAGTATTTCTACGTGCAGGGCCGCGAGTGGGAGCGCTATGCATGGATCAAGGGGCGGCTCGTGTCGGAAGGCGACAGCGACGCGGCGCAACGGCTGGAGTCGCAGCTCGAGTCGATCGTCAAGCCGTTCGTGTACCGCCGCTATCTCGACTTCGGCGTGATCGGCGCGATCCGCTCGCTGCACCAGCAGATCCGTCAGGAAGCCGCGCGCCGCGCGTCGATGCGGCCCGACAAGGCCGACGACATCAAGCTCGGGCGCGGCGGGATCCGCGAGATCGAGTTCAGTGCGCAGGTGTTCCAGCTGATCCGCGGCGGTCAGGATGCAGAATTCCGCGTGCGGCCGACGCTCGCGGTGCTGCGCCATGCGCAGGCGCGCGGACTGATCGGCGAGGATGTGCGCGCGCGCCTGACCGACGCCTATAACTTCCTGCGCACGCTCGAGCACCGGCTGCAGTACCGCAACGACGCGCAGACGCACGCGATGCCGGTCGAGCCGGACGAGCGCGCGGCGCTGGCCGCGTCGCTCGGCTTTGCCGACTACGCGGCGCTGATGACGGTGCTGGACGGCCACCGCACGTTCGTCGAAGCGCAATTCCACGAGATTTTTGCTGACAAGGTGGGCGGCGGCTCGTGTGCGGCGGGCGACGATACCGCGGCCGCGTGGATCTGGAGCGGCGCGCTGGCCGACGACGGCGAGGACGACGCACTGGTCGCGCGTCTCGACGGCCTCGGCTTTACCGATCCGGCCGCGGTGCTCACCCGGCTGCGCGCGATCTGGCAGTCGTCCCGCTACACGGGCCTGCCGGAAAAGAGCCGGCAGCGCTTCGACAGCGTCGCGCAGCGGGCGCTCGAGGCCGCGCCGAAGATCGACGCCGCGCGCCGCGACGATACGGTCGTGCGCCTGTTCGACCTGCTCGAGACGGTCAGCCGGCGCGGTGTCTATCTCGCGTTGCTGACCGAATATCCGGCCGCGCTCGATCGCGTGCTGTCGGTGCTCGGCGCGACGCGCTGGGGCGGCGGCTACCTGATTCGCCACCCGCAACTGCTCGACGAACTGCTCGACGACGAGGCGATCGCGAGCCCGTTCGACTGGCCCGCGTTCAAGGACGCATTGCGCGCGCGCCTCGCGGCGGCCGACGGCCCCGAGCAACAGATGGACCTGCTGCGGCACGCACAGCACGCGGAGGTGTTCCGGATCCTGCTGATCGATCTGGCCGGGCAACTGTCGGTCGAGCACGTGAGCGACCGGCTGTCCGAGCTGGCCGACGCGGTGCTCGACGTGACGATCGAAGTCGTCTGGTCGCAGCTCGCGAAGCGCCATCGCGACGTGCCGAAGTTCGCGGTGATCGCGTACGGCAAGCTGGGCGGCAAGGAGCTCGGCTACGCATCGGATCTCGACCTGATCTTCCTGTACGACGACGCCGACGAGCGCTCGGCCGACGTCTACACGACCTTCACGCGGCGCCTGATCACGTGGCTCACCACCGCGACCGGGGCGGGCGCGCTGTTCGACATCGATCTGCGGCTGCGGCCGAACGGCGAGGCCGGGCTGCTCGTCACCGATCTCGACGCGTTCCGCCGCTACCAGTTGCGCGAGGGCGATGCAGCGAATACCGCGTGGGTCTGGGAGCATCAGGCGCTGACGCGCGCCCGCTACAGCGCGGGCGATGCACAGATCGGCGCGGACTTCGAGGCGATCCGCCAGCAGGTGCTGACGACGCCGCGCGACGGCGGCGTGCTCGCGAAGGAGATCGTCGACATGCGCGGCAAGGTGTTCGCCGGCCACCCGAACCAGACCGAGCTGTTCGACCTGAAGCACGATCGCGGCGGAATGGTCGACATCGAGTTCATCGTCCAGTACTGGGTGCTGCTGCACGCGTCGAGCGACGCCGAGCTGATCCGCAATACGGGCAATATTGCGCTGCTGCGCGAGGTCGCGCGCTTCGGGCTGATGGGCGAGGACGAGGCCGAGCGGGTCGGGGCGGCGTACCGCAAGTACCGGAAGCTGCAGCACAAGCTGCGGCTCGACGGGATGGAGAAGGCGCGGGTCGATCCGGCCGTGGTGGCCGACGAGCGCGCGGCCGTGACGGCGCTGTGGACGCGCGTGTTCGGGGCGGTTGAAACGGATAGTTGAAACGGCCGTTCGATGCGGTGCGGCAGGGCGGACGCGATTGTGCCGCCGTGCCCCAACAAAAGACCGGCGCGTGCGCCGGTCTTTTGCATTCGACGAACGGATAACGGATGGCCGGCGTCAGGCCGCCAGCATTTCCTTCGCGTGCTTGCGCGTCGTGGCCGTGATCTCGAGCCCGCCGAGCATCCGCGCGACTTCCTCGATCCGGTTGGCGCGGTCGAGCGCGATGACCGTCGACACGGTGCCGCCGCGGTCGTCGGCGCCTTTTGCGACCTGGAAGTGGTGGTCACCGCGCGCGGCGACCTGCGGCAGGTGCGTCACGCACAGCACCTGGCGATCGCGCCCGAGCTGGTGTAGCAGGCGGCCGACGACTTCGGCGACGCCGCCGCCGATCCCCGTATCGACTTCGTCGAAGATCAGCGTCGGTGTCGGGCTGGCCGCGCTGGCGATCACCGCGAGCGCGAGGCTGATCCGCGCGAGCTCGCCGCCCGACGCAACTTTCGCGAGCGGCCGCAGCGGTACGCCGGGGTGCCCGGCGACCCGGAATTCGACCTGCTCGAGCCCGTGCGGGCCGCCGTCGGCGAGCGGCACGAGCGCGACCTCGAAGCTCCCGCCCGCCATCGACAGTTCCTGCATGCCGGCCGTGACGGCCGTGCCGAGCGTCCTGGCGGCCTGGGTGCGCGCCTTGGACAGGTGTTTGGCGTCGGCGAGATAGGCTTCCCGCGCCTTGGCCTGCACCGCTTCGAGCGCGCCGAGATCGGCGGCCGCATCGAGTGCGGCGAGCTGGGCGCGGCGGGCCGCGTGTTCTTCGTGCAGCGTGTCGGGCGGCAAGCGGAACTTGCGGGCGGTCGAGTGCAGCGCATCGAGGCGCGTCTCGACTTGCGCGAGCCGCTCGGGATCGAGATCGACGCGCTGCGCATAGTGGGACAGCGAATAGACGGCTTCCTGCAGCTGGATCTCGGCCGGTTCGAGCGACGCGAGCGCGTCGCCGAGCGTGGTGTCGTAATCGGCGAGGCTGCGCAGCTTCGACACGATCGCGCCAAGCTGCGCAAGCATCGCGTCGTCGGACTCGGACAGCGCGTTGAGTGCGCCGCGCACGCCTTCGATCAGGTTCGCCGAATGCGACAGGCGCTTGTGCTCGTTGCTGACTTCGTCCCATTCGCCGGGCTGCGGCGCGAGCTTGTCGAGCTCGGCGAGCTGCCAGGCGAGCTTTTCGCGTTCGAGCTGCAACTCGCGCTCGTGCGCTTTTGCCGCCTCGATCGCCTGCGTCGCGTCGCGCCACACGCGCCACGCGCGTGCGACGTTCGCGGCATCGGCGACGAGCCCGGCGTGCGTGTCGAACAGCTCGCGCTGCGCGTCGGGCCGCATCAGCAACTGGTGCGCATGCTGGCCGTGGATGTCGACGAGCATTTCGCCGAGCTCGCGCAGCTGCGCGAGGGTCGCGCTGGTGCCGTTGATGAACGCGCGCGACCGGCCGTTCGCATCGATCACGCGGCGAAGCATCACCGTGTCCTCGGTGTCGAACGCGTGTTCGTCGAGCCAGCGCGCGACGCGGTCGTGCTGTGTGAATTCGGCGGTGATGTCGGCGCGGCCGCAGCCGATGCGCACGACGCTTGCGTCGGCGCGTTCGCCGAGCGCGAGGGCAAGGGCGTCGATCAGGATCGATTTCCCGGCGCCGGTTTCGCCGGAAAAGACGGAAAAGCCGCTGTCGAATTCGAGATCGAGCGCGGCGACGATGACGAAGTCGCGGATCGAGAGGTGGCGGAGCATGGTGTCGGGCGGAGCGGTGTCAGGACGCCTTGTCGTCTTCGTTCGAGGCGTGTTCGTTCCAGTGCAGCTTCTTGCGCAGCGTCGCGTAGTAGCTGTAGCCGATCGGGTGCAGGAACGGCACCGTGTGCTTCGAGCGGCGCACCTCGATCGTGTCGTTCAGTTCGAGCGCGGTGAACGACTGCATGTCGAAGTTCACGTTGACGTCGCGCCCGCCGACGATCTGGATCGCAATTTTCGAATCGTCGGGCAGCACGATCGGCCGGTTCGACAGCGCATGAGGCGCGATCGGCACAAGCACGATGCCCGCCAGCTGCGGATGGAGGATCGGGCCGGCCGACGACAGCGCGTAAGCAGTCGAGCCGGTCGGCGTGGCGACGATCAGGCCGTCCGAACGCTGGTTGTACATGTACCGGCCGTCGACCGATGCGCGCAGCTCGACCATCCCGGAGAAGCCGCTGCGGTTCACGACGACGTCGTTGAAGGCGATCGCGTGGTAGATCGGTTCGCCGTCGCGCATGATCCGGGCTTCGAGCAGCGCGCGCTCCTCGCGCTCGAACTTGCCCGACAGGATCACCGGGACGAGCGCCTGCATGTCGGCCGCCGCGATATCGGTAATGAAGCCGAGCCGCCCGTGGTTGATCCCGATCAGCGGTGTCTTGTACGGCGCGAGCTGACGGCCGATGCCGAGCATCGTCCCGTCGCCGCCCAGCACGACCGCCACGTCGGCGCGCGCCCCGATTTCGGCCGGGGTCAGCGCCGGGTAGCCGGTGATGCCGATCTCGCGCGCGGTCTCGGCTTCGAAGACGACCTCGAAGCCCCGCTTGGCGACGCAGGCGGCCAGCGTGGCGAGCGGCTCGGCGATGTTGGGCGTGTTGCTCCGGCCGACGAGCGCGACAGTGTTGAACTGATTACCGGTTTTCATGCCGGCATTACACCATAGCTCGTTGACGAAAAGAACCGGCTGTGCGCAGGCGGGGCCGGATCGGGCCGGCCCGTGCAACGGTAGCCGACGCCACTCGCCGCGGTCGCGCGGTTGCGCTAAAATTTTCCACCATGCTAGATCCTCGCGCACGAACCCTCCTGAAAACCCTGATCGAACGGTATATCGCCGACGGTCAGCCAGTCGGATCGCGCACGTTGTCCCGTTACTCCGGGCTCGAGCTGAGCCCGGCGACGATCCGCAACGTGATGTCCGACCTGGAGGAGCTCGGCCTCGTGTCGAGCCCGCACACGTCGGCCGGCCGCGTGCCGACGCCGCGTGGCTACCGGCTGTTCGTCGACACGATGCTGACGGTGGAGGCGCCGATCGACGCCGAAGCCGTCGCGCGGCAGGTGCAGAACACGCTGCAGGCCGGCGAGCCGCAGCAGCGGGTCGTGGCGGCCGCCGCGAGCGTGCTGTCGAACCTGTCGCAGTTCGCGGGCGTCGTGCTGACGCCGCGCCGCAGCCATGTGTTCAAGCAGATCGAGTTCATGCGCCTGTCGGACAAGCGCATCCTGCTGATCATCGTCACGCCCGAGGGCGACGTGCAGAACCGGATGCTCGCGACGCCGCGCGATTACTCGCCGTCGCAACTGACCGAGGCGTCCAACTACATCAACGCGCATTTCGCCGGACTGTCGTTCGACGAGGTGCGCCGCCGCCTGCGCGACGAGATCGACCAGTTGCGCGGCGACATGACGGCGCTGATGCATCTGGCCGTGACGGCCAGCACCGAGGTGCCCGATACCGAGGACACCGTGCTGATTTCCGGCGAGCGCAACCTGCTCGAGGTGGCGGATCTTTCTTCCGACATGGCGCGGCTGCGCAAGCTGTTCGATGTATTCGACCAAAAGACGGGCCTCCTGCAACTGCTCGACGTGTCGAGCCACGCCCAGGGCGTGCAGATCTTCATTGGCGGCGAATCGACGCTCGTGCCGATCGAGGAAATGAGCGTCGTCACCGCGCCTTACGAGGTGAACGGACAGATCGTCGGCACGCTCGGCGTGATCGGCCCGACCCGCATGGCGTACAACCGCGTGATACCGATCGTCGACATCACCGCGCGCCTGCTGTCGCTCACGCTGAGCCAGCAGTAGCCCGCCAGCGCCAGCCCGATTCCGCCCCGTCATCGTGCCGCGGCACTGCGTAAGCAGGCAGTCGGCCGAACGGCCAGCCGACCGGTGCGGGGCGGCCCGCTATAATTGAGAGCCGTCCGGTCCCGTGCCCCGAGCACGTAATTGCCCATGCGTTTCGATCTTGAGCCGCCTTCGAGCACCGCGGCTGCCCATCGCATCGGTGTGCTGCTGATCAATCTCGGCACGCCCGACGCCCCTACGCCGCGCGCGGTGCGGCGCTACCTGGCCGAATTCCTGTCGGATCCGCGGGTCGTCGAGATTCCGCAGGCCGTCTGGCAGGTGCTGCTGCGCACGCTGATCCTGCCGCTGCGCGGCCGCGCGTCCGCAAAGAAATACGCAGCCGTCTGGATGCCCGAGGGCTCGCCGCTGCGCGTGTACACGGAGCGCCAGACGGACAGCGTGCGGCATCTGCTCACGTCGAACGGCTATCACGTGATGGTCGACTACGCGATGCGCTACGGCAGCCCGAACATTTCGCACGCGCTCGCGCAGTTCAAGCGTGCGGGCGTCGAGCGCGTGCTGCTGATGCCGATGTATCCGCAATACTCGGCGTCGACCACGGCCACCGCATTCGACGCCGCTTTCGACGCGTTCGCGCGCATGCGCAACCAGCCCGAGGTACGCACGGTGCGGCACTATGCCGACCGTCCGGCCTATATCCATGCGCTGGCCGAGCAGGTGCGCCAGTATTGGGCGCAGCACGGCCGGCCCGATTTCGCGGCCGGCGACAAGCTCGTGCTGAGCTTTCACGGCGTGCCGAAGCGCACGCTCGACCTCGGCGACCCCTATCACGACCAGTGCCAGCAGACGGGTGCGCTGCTGACGGCCGCGCTCGGGCTGTCGACGACCGAGTGCCGCGTCACGTTCCAGTCGCGTTTCGGCAAGGCCGAATGGCTACAGCCTTACACCGCGCCGACGCTGCGCGAGTTCGGCGAGGCCGGCGTGCGGCGGGCCGACGTGTTCTGTCCCGGTTTCACGGCCGACTGCCTGGAGACGATCGAGGAGATCGGCATGGAAGTGCGCGACGAGTTCCTCGCCGGCGGCGGCAAGGCGTTCCACCGCATTCCGTGCCTGAACGGCGCGCCCGCGTGGATCGGCGCGCTCGGCGAGATCGTTGCCGAGAATCTGCAGGGCTGGCCGGTCAGGGCCGCGCAGCCCGAAACGGTGAGCTGAGATGAAACGACCCCCACGCTCACTACGTTCACTGCCCCCCGAGGGGGCGGTCAGCCTCCTTGGGGCGGCCCGGCGGAGGCTGCGATGAATTACAAGATTTCGACCGAACCGGGCGCGAAGCTGCGCATCGACAAATGGCTGTGGGCGGCCCGGTTCTTCAAGACGCGCTCGCTTGCGACCGATGCGGTCGACAAGGGGCACGTGAAGATCGGCGGCGCGGCGGTCAAGCCGGCGAAGGAAGTGCGCGTGGGCGACGAGGTCGAGATTGCGATCGACGGCATCGTCTGGCACATTGCCGTGCTTGGCGTGTGCGACGTGCGCGGGCCGGCGAGCGTCGCGCAGACGCTATACGCGGAAACGGAAGCGGGGCGGGCCGCACGGCTCGCCGAACTGGAGCGGCGCCGCACGTATCGCGAGCCGGCGGCCGAATTGCACGGCCGGCCGACGAAGCGCGACCGGCGCATCATCGACAGATTTTCTGGTGGGAGCTGAACATCTGGTCGAACGTCGCCCGCGCGCTCCCGTATTCGGTCGTGCGGTCGGTAACGGCTCCGGACAGGCAGATGGTGGTGGTGCCGGCAATGAGTACCAGCGCGACCACCGAGATCGCAAAGGTCAGTTTCACGGTACTCCCCTCGAGAAGAAGGGTGAAAACGGCGCCAGGTGGATGTCAGGCGGCGGTCAGCTAGGGGTAAACACGCTTTTCCGACGCTTGAGTGCAGTGTAGTGCAGCGGGCCTGTGCCAAGCTAGTACTTGCCAGGTAAGCGTTGTTACAGCCCGTTTCGCCTGTAATGGCGGACTATGCGGGCGATGCCCCGGCGTGACGCGCGGTTGTTTCGCGGCATTGGAGAATGTCGGCGAATAACCCTCTTGAAATCGTAGTTTTCACCCTTATTTGCACCAGCAATGTGCGGTGCCATCGGATATACGGTCCGGCGGTTGCCGATTTGGCTTCAACCTCTAATCGACTTTCAGCGACATGGAAAACACGCAAGAGAACCCGGCTACCCAATCGGCCGAAGATATCGGCAGCGAGAAGCAGGCGGCGCAAGGCGCTGCTCCCGCCGCCGAAGCAGCCGACGCGGCGCTCGCGGAGGCTCAAGCCAAGGTCGCCGAGCTGCAGGAGAGCTACCTGCGGGCGAAGGCCGAGACCGAGAACGTCCGCCGCCGCGCGCAGGACGACGTCTCGAAGGCGCACAAGTTCGCGATCGAGGGTTTCGCGGAGCACCTGCTGCCGGTGCTGGACAGCCTGGAAGCGGCCGTCAACGATACATCTGGCGATATCACGAAGGTGCGCGAAGGCGTCGAGCTGACGCTGCGCCAGCTGACGAACGCACTCGAGAAGGGCCGTGTCGTCGCGCTGAACCCGGTCGGCGAGAAGTTCGATCCGCACCAGCACCAGGCGATTTCGATGGTGCCGGCCGAGCAGGAGCCGAACACCGTCGTCACCGTGCTGCAAAAGGGCTACACGATCGCCGACCGCGTGCTGCGTCCGGCGCTCGTCACCGTCGCGCAGCCGAAGTAAGGCCGTCGCGATGCTGCCCGCCGGCGTCGATCCGGCCGCGTTCAACACGTTCGACATGCAGGCGCTGGACGCCGGCACGTTCGACGCGGCGATCGACGGTGCGGGCGACGCGCTCGCGGTGGTGTTCTTCTGGGGCGTCGACTGCTTCAACTGCGAGATCGCGAAGAAGGCGATGCTCGCCCAGCCCGACGCGATCCGCGCGTTGGACCTGAAGTGGTTCCATTGCAACGTGTACGAACACCATCAGCTGGGGCGCCGCTTCGGGCTGCACGGTGTGCCGACGTGGTTCTTCTTCCACCGCGGCAAGCGGCTGGGCCGCGCGACGGGCTGGCATGGCCTCGCGCAGTTCCAGGCGGCGGTGTCGGCGGCACGCGCGAAAATCGCCGCGTCGGGCGGCGATCCGTCGGGCGGCGATCCGCTAGCCGGCGGCGATTGAAAAAATTTAATATCCGCATCGCTCGTCGGGTCTTGAAAACGGACCGGACGGACGCATTTCGGGAACAGAGTTGAATTCTGGCGCGCAAAACCGCCCCAAAACGCGGGGTTTTGCGCAGCAAACAAGCATTTCTGGAGATTAGGAAAAAATGGGAAAGATCATCGGTATTGACCTCGGCACCACGAACTCGTGCGTCGCCATCATGGAAGGCAACCAGGTCAAGGTCATCGAGAACTCGGAAGGCACGCGCACCACGCCGTCGATCATCGCCTACATGGACGACAACGAAGTGCTCGTCGGCGCGCCGGCCAAGCGTCAGTCGGTGACCAACCCGAAGAACACGTTGTTCGCAGTGAAGCGCCTGATCGGCCGCCGCTTCGAAGAGAAGGAAGTCCAGAAGGACATCGGCCTGATGCCGTACACCATCGTCAAGGCCGACAACGGCGACGCATGGGTTGAAGCACACGGCGAAAAGCTCGCGCCGCCGCAGGTTTCGGCGGAAGTGCTGCGCAAGATGAAGAAGACGGCCGAAGACTACCTCGGCGAGCCGGTCACGGAAGCCGTGATCACGGTGCCGGCGTACTTCAACGACAGCCAGCGCCAGGCAACCAAGGACGCCGGCCGCATCGCGGGCCTCGAAGTCAAGCGGATCATCAACGAGCCGACCGCAGCCGCGCTCGCGTTCGGCCTCGACAAGGTCGAGAAGGGCGACCGCAAGATCGCCGTGTATGACCTCGGCGGCGGTACGTTCGACGTGTCGATCATCGAAATCGCGGACGTCGACGGCGAAATGCAGTTCGAAGTGCTGTCGACCAACGGCGACACGTTCCTCGGCGGCGAAGACTTCGACCAGCGCATCATCGATTACATCATCGGCGAGTTCAAGAAGGAGCAGGGCGTCGACCTGTCGAAGGACGTGCTCGCGCTGCAGCGCCTGAAGGAAGCCGCTGAAAAGGCGAAGATCGAGCTGTCGTCGAGCCAGCAGACCGAAATCAACCTGCCGTACATCACGGCAGACGCGTCGGGCCCGAAGCACTTGAACCTGAAGATCACCCGCGCGAAGCTGGAAGCGCTGGTGGAAGACCTCGTCGAGCGCACGATCGAACCGTGCCGCATCGCGATCAAGGACGCAGGCGTCAAGGTGTCGGACATCGACGACGTGATCCTGGTCGGCGGCCAGACGCGCATGCCGAAGGTGCTGGAGAAGGTGAAGGAATTCTTCGGCAAGGATCCGCGTCGTGACGTGAACCCGGACGAAGCTGTCGCAGTCGGCGCGGCGATCCAGGGCCAGGTCCTGTCGGGCGACCGCAAGGACGTGCTGCTGCTCGACGTGACCCCGCTGTCGCTCGGCATCGAGACGCTCGGCGGCGTGATGACGAAGATGATCAGCAAGAACACGACGATCCCGACGAAGCACGCCCAGGTGTACTCGACGGCGGACGACAACCAGGGCGCCGTGACGATCAAGGTGTTCCAGGGCGAACGCGAAATGGCAGCGGGCAACAAGCTGCTCGGCGAGTTCAACCTCGAAGGCATCCCGCCGGCACCGCGCGGCGTGCCGCAGATCGAAGTGACCTTCGACATCGACGCGAACGGCATCCTGCACGTCGGCGCGAAGGACAAGGCGACCGGCAAGGAAAACAAGATCACGATCAAGGCGAACTCGGGTCTGTCCGAAGCTGAAATCGACCAGATGATCAAGGACGCGGAAGCGAACGCAGCGGAAGATCACAAGCTGCGCGAGCTGGCTGATTCGCGCAACCAGGGCGACGCGCTGGTCCACAGCACGAAGAAGGCGCTGACCGAGTACGGCGACAAGCTGGACGCGGGCGAGAAGGAAGCCATCGAAGCGTCGCTGAAGTCGCTCGAGGAACTGCTGAAGGACTCGTCGGCCGACAAGGCTGCGATCGACGCGAAGGTCGAGGAGCTCGGCAAGGTGTCGCAGAAGCTCGGCGAAAAGATGTACGCCGACATGCAGGCCCAGCAAGCAGGTGCGGCCGGCGCAGCGGGTGCAGCGGAAGGCGCGGCCCACGCAGGCGGCGCGCAACAGGCTGCCGACGACGTCGTCGACGCCGAGTTCAAGGAAGTGAAGAAGGACTAAGCCGGGTTGCCCCGGTGCCGCACGCCGCGCGCGCAACCCGCGCGCGGCGCGGCTGACGGGTTGGCTGACAAGCGGTCTGTCTTTCCTTCCGGATGGCCGGATCGACTCCACGCCTGGCGGGCTTCGCGGCCCTCCGGGCACATTTGTTTTTTGGCGGGTGCTGCACGAGCCGTCCGCGGACGGGCGCAGTGCCAGACGAGTCGAGAGACTTTACTGCAGGCGAAAGGAGCCGCCGCGTGCGCGATGCGCGGCTGCACAGTGAATCGATATGGCGAAACGGGATTACTACGAGGTTCTGGGCGTCGCGAAGAATGCGGGCGACGACGAAATCAAGAAGGCGTATCGCAAGCTTGCGATGAAGTATCACCCTGACCGCAATCCGGACAACAAGGATGCGGAAGAGCATTTCAAGGAGGTGAAGGAAGCCTATGAAATGCTGTCGGACGGCCAGAAGCGGGCAGCGTACGACCAGTACGGCCACGCGGGCGTCGATCCGAACATGGGCGGTGCGGGCGCACAGGGCTTCGGCGGTTTCGCGGACGCGTTCGGCGACATCTTCGGCGACATCTTCGGCCAGGCAGCGGGCGGCGCCGCGCGCGGCGGCCGTGGCGGCCCGCAGGTGTATCGCGGTGCCGACCTGCGCTACAGCATGGAAATCACGCTCGAGCAGGCCGCACACGGCTACGACACGCAGATCCGCGTGCCGAGCTGGGTATCGTGCGAGGTCTGCCACGGGTCGGGCGCGAAGCCCGGCACGAAGCCGGAAACCTGCCCGACCTGTCACGGCCAGGGCACGGTGCGCATGTCGCAGGGCTTCTTCAGCATCCAGCAGACCTGCCCGAAGTGCCACGGCACGGGCACCTACATCCCCGAGCCGTGCGTGCATTGCCACGGGTCGGGCAAGGTGAAGGAAACCAAGACGCTCGAAGTGAAGATCCCGGCCGGGATCGACGACGGGATGCGGATCCGCTCGGCCGGCAATGGCGAGCCGGGCATCAACGGCGGGCCGCCGGGCGACCTGTACGTCGAGATCCACATCAAGCCGCACTCGGTGTTCGAGCGCGACGGCGACGATCTCCACTGCCAGATGCCGATCCCGTTCACGACCGCCGCACTCGGCGGCGAGATCGAGGTGCCGACGCTGGCCGGCCGTGCGTCGTTCCCGGTGCCGGAAGGCACGCAGTCGGGCAAGACGTTCCGCCTGCGCGGCAAGGGCATCAAGGGGCTGCGTTCGAGCATCGCGGGCGATCTGTACGTTCACGTGCAGGTCGAGACGCCGGTGAAGCTGACCGATAACCAGCGCGACCTGCTCAAGCAGTTCGAGAAGTCGCTGGCCGAGGGCGGCGCGCGTCACAGCCCGCAAAGCAAGAGCTGGTTCGACCGTGTGAAGAGCTTCTTCGAGTAACTCGAGTAACAGCATGACTGAAGGTAACGAGAGCGCGTCGTTCGCGCTCTTGGACGATTGCGACTCGACCGCGCTCGCGCGGTCGAGTCGTTTGTATTCGGGGTTCGTGCGCGAACGTGTGTGCACGGATCCGGCTCGACTCGACGAGGTCGACGCAGCCGTGGCGCAGGATCTGCGCGACGGGCTGCATGCGGTCGTCGTCGGCGATTACGAATTCGGACGCAATCTGCAACGAGCGCAGCCGGGCCATGCCCCGCTGCGCTTTTTGCTGTATGCGCGCTGCGAGCGCCTGTCGCGCGACGAAGTCGACGCGTGGCTCGCGCAGCGGGACGGCGGCGGCACGCCGTCGATCGCGGGCGTCGCGCATGTCGCGAAGAGCGTGTCGCGCGATGCGTTCGACGCGGCGATCGCCGCGGTGCACGACGCGCTGCGCGCAGGCGATTCGTATCAGGTCAACTACACGTACCGGCTGAACTTCGACGTGTTCGGCACGCCGCTCGCGCTGTACCGGCGGCTGCGTGCGCGCCAGCCCGTGCGCTATGGCGCGCTGATCGCGTTGCCCGACGGTACGTGGGTCGTGTCGTGCTCGCCGGAGCTGTTCGTCGAGAAGCACGGCGACGTGCTGCGCGCGCGGCCGATGAAGGGCACCGCGCCGCGTTCGGCCGACCCGCGCGACGATGCGGCGGCGGCCACGTTCCTTGCGAACGATCCGAAGAACCGCGCGGAAAACGTGATGATCGTCGACTTGCTGCGCAACGACGTGTCGCGGATCGCGCGCACCGGGACGGTCCGCGTGCCGGCGCTGTTCTCCGTCGAGCCGTATGCGTCGGTGTGGCAGATGACGTCGACGGTCGAGGCCGGCTGGCGCGACGGGACCACGTTCGCGCAGATGCTGCGCGCGCTGTTTCCGTGCGGATCGATCACGGGCGCGCCGAAGCACAAGACGATGCAGTTGATCGATGCGATCGAGTCGACGCCGCGCGGGCTCTATACGGGTGCGATCGGCTGGCTTGACGCTGCGAAGCAAGGCGCGGATTCCGACGCGCCAGGCGATCGCCTGGCAGGTTGCGGCGATTTTTGCCTGTCGGTCGCGATCCGTACGTTGACGCTCGATGCGGCCGGCGAAGGCGATGAGCGTGAAGGTGCCACGCGAGCCGACGTCGAAGCACGCCAACCGGCAACGGCAATCACCGGCCGGCGCCGTGGCACGATGGGTGTCGGTGCGGGCATCGTGCTCAACAGTGTCGCGGCCGACGAATATGCGGAGTGCGAATTGAAAGCGCGATTCCTGACGGATGCCGATCCCGGCTTCCAGCTGTTCGAAACGACTGCCGCCACGCGTGCGGACGGCATCCGGCATCTCGATCGCCATCTCGCGCGGCTGCAGCGCAGCGCGGATGCGTTCGGCTTCCGTTTCGACACCGATGCATTGCGTCGCGAGATCGACGCGCGTTGTGCGGCGCTCGACGGCGACGGCGCATACCGGATGAAGCTCTCGCTCGCGAAGGACGGCACGGTCGAGATCGTCGCGGCACCGCTCAAGCCGCTGCCGGCGGGGCCGGTCGGCGTGCTGCTGGCGTCCGTGCACGGCTTCGCACCGACCCGTACGAGCGATGCGCTGCTGCTGCACAAGACCACACGCCGCGCCGAATACGATCGCGCGTGGCAGGCCGCGGAGGCGCTTGGCGGCTTCGACATGCTGTTCGTCAACGAGCGCGGCGAGGTGACGGAAGGCGGGCGCTCGAACCTGTTCGTGAAGCTCGACGGCCAGTGGGTGACGCCGCCGCTCGAGTCGGGCGTGCTGCCGGGCGTGATGCGCGGCGTGCTGCTCGACGATCGTGCGTTCGGCGCGACGGAGCGGGTCGTGACCCGCGACGATCTCGCGCGTGCAGAGGCGCTGCTGCTGACCAACGCGCTACGCGGCGCGCTCGACGCGGTACTGCACTGAAAGTGAAGTAACCGCCAGAGAGTCGATCAGTGCTGGCAGCGCAGGAAAGAAAAAGCGCGGCGCCCCGCAAAGGGCGCCGCGCTTTTTTCATCGAGGTGCAGGCGAACGCATCGCCGGCGCCGCGACAGACGTCAGAACGAATGCTCGGGGCCGGGAAACGAACCGTCTTTGACCGCGCGCACGTAAGCTTCGACGGCCGCCTGGATGTTCGGCTCGCCCTGCATGAAATCCTTCACGAAGCGCGGCCGCTTGCCGGGGAACACGCCGAGCATGTCGTGCAGCACGAGCACCTGGCCCGAGCAGTCGGCGCCCGCGCCGATGCCGATCGTCGGCACGCGCAGCATCTGCGTGACTTCGGACCCGATCAGCGTCGGCACGGCTTCGAGCAGCACGACCTGCGCACCCGCCGCTTCGACCGCGCGTGCGTCGCGCAGCAGTTGCGCGGCGCCGGCTTCGGTCTTGCCCTGCACCTTGAAGCCGCCGAACGCGTGGACCGACTGAGGTGTGAGGCCCACGTGCGCACATACGGGCACCGCACGCTCGACGAGGAAGCGGACCGTCTCGGCGAGCCATTCGCCGCCTTCGAGCTTGACCATCTGCGCACCGGCGCGCATCAGCTTGACGCTGCTTGCGAATGCCTCGGCCGGCGTGCCGTACGTGCCGAACGGCAGGTCGGCCATGATCAGCGCGCGCGGCTGCGCGCGAGCGACACAGGCGGTGTGATACGCGATGTCGTCGAGCGACACGGGCAGCGTGGTCGTGTGGCCTTGCAGCACGTTGCCGAGCGAATCGCCGATCAGCAGCACGTCGACGCCCGAACGGTCGAGCAGTGCGGAAAAGCTCGCGTCGTAGCAGGTGAGCATCGCGATCTTCTCGCCGGCGTCGCGCATTGCCTGCAGCTTGGGCACCGTGACGGCAGGCCGGCTCGATTCCTGGAGATAGGTCATGGGAAATCCGGTTCGAATGGGTGAGGAACGACAGGCGAGGACGCGTCAGCGCGTCGTCTCGCCCTTGACGAAGAATTCCTTGCGGCCGCGCATCGTCTCGATGCGCTCGACCAGCAGGGCGAGATCTTCGGGGGAATCCAGCGGGTTCAGGTGTTCCGCGGCGACCGTCAGCACCGGTGTGCGGTCGTAGTGGTAGAAGAATTCGTTGTACGCGTCGACGAGCGAGCGCAGGTACGCATCGCTGATCTGCAGCTCCATCGGCAGCCCGCGCTTCTGGATGCGCGAGAACAGCACTTCAGGGCTCGCCTGCAGATAGACGACGAGGTCGGGCGACGGCGCCTGCGGCACGTCCACGTGCGTCGCGACCGAGCGGTAGAGCTGCCATTCGTCTTCCGGCAGGTTCAGCCGCGCGAAGATGTCGTTTTTCTGCGGCATGAAATCGGCGATGACCGGGCGGCCCGTTTCGAGCGCACCGATCAGCTCGCGCGCCTGCTGCGCACGCTGCAGCGCGAACGACAGCTGCACGGGCAGCGCGTAGCGCGCGGTGTCGCGATAGAAGCGTTCGAGGAACGGGTTGTCCTGCGGGCGCTCGAGCAGCGCCTGCATCGACCAGCGTTCGCCGAGCAGGCGCGCGAGCGTCGTCTTGCCGACGCCGATCGGGCCTTCGATCACGAGATAGCGATGAGGGGCGCGCAGGTCGGGCGCAGTAACGGTAAGGGGAGTCGGGGTCATCGGCAGCGGTTCTTGTCGGCGTCTTCGCTGGCAGCGAGCGCCTTCTGCATCAGGCACTGGCAGGTCTGCACCTTCTCGACCCGTTGATCCGCGACGGCGGCGAGGAAGGCATCGGCACGGCCGCGCGCGGGGATGTCGAGTGCCGGCTCGATCTCGACGAGCGGCACGAGCGCGAACGCACGGTCGGTGAGGCGCGGGTGCGGGACGATCAGGTCGGGCTCGTCGATCGAATCGTCGCCGAACAGCAGGATGTCGAGATCGAGCGTACGCGGCGCGTTGCGATACGGACGCTCGCGGCCGAAGTGATGTTCGATCTTCTGGCAAAGCGCGAGCAGCTCACGGGCCGACAGCGTCGTGTCGAGCTTGACGACGCAGTTGTAGTAGTCGTCGCCGCCCGCTTCGAAGGGCGCCGTGCGATACAGGCTCGATTTGCCGAGGATCGAGATGGTGCGCTGCTGCGCAAGGCACACCACCGCGTCCTTCAGGGTCTGGCGCGCATCGCCGAGATTCGCCCCCAGTCCGATATATGCAACCGTCATGGCATCACTTCCTACGTCGTTCGCCGGCGAGCGCGTCAGTCGTCGGAACCGTCCGAGGCGTCCGGTGCCTGCTCGGCAGCACCTTCACCCGGCTTGCGGTTTCGCACGCCGCCGCGGCGGCGCCGCTTGCGGGGCGATTTTTCCTTCGTGCCGCCCTGCGTGAGCAATGCCTCGCGAGCGGCCGCGTCGCCTTCGATGAAATCCGTCCACCACTGTCCGACTTCCGCATCAAGCTCGCCGGATTCGCAGCGTAACAGGAGGAAATCATACCCCGCTCTAAACCTTTGGTGTTCCAGCAGCCGCATCGCGCTGCGGCCCGAGCGTTTCTCGAGGCGCAGCTGCAGGCCCCAGATCTCGCGCATGTCGGCCGAATAACGCTTGTGGATCGCGAGTTTCTCGGTCTGCATGTCGAGCACGTCGTCCATCGCGCGATGGAGCGCCGGCACCGGGATTTCGCCTTCGGCCGTGTATTGCTCGAAGCGCTGGCGCATGTCGTGCCACAGCAGCGTCGCGAACAGGAAGCCCGGCGAGACCGGCTTGCCGGCGCGCACGCGTGCATCGGTGTTGTTCAGCGCGAGCGTGATGAACTTCTCGCCCTGCGGCTGTTCGAGCACGACGTCGAGCAGCGGCAGAAGTCCGTGGTGCAGGCCTTCCTTGCGCAGCTGCGTCAGGCACGCGAGCGCGTGGCCCGACAGCAGCAGCTTCAGCATTTCGTCGAACAGGCGCGCGGCCGGCACGTTGTTGATCAGGTCGGCGAGCGCGTTGATCGGCTCGCGCGTATGCGGCTCGATCTCGAAACCGAGCTTGGCCGCGAAGCGCACGACGCGCAGCATCCGCACCGGATCCTCGCGGAAGCGCGTGGCCGGATCGCCGATCATCCGCAACAGGCGGGCGCGTACGTCGGCCATCCCGTCGTGGTAGTCGAGCACCGTCTGCGTCGACGGGTCGTAGTACATCGCGTTGATCGTGAAGTCGCGGCGCGCGGCGTCTTCGTGCTGCTCGCCCCACACGTTGTCGCGCAGCACGCGGCCGCTCGCGTCGACCGCGTGCGTGCGGCGATCGAGTTCGTCGCGCTTCAGGCGCTTCGGCGGCTCGGCGGCGGCAGCCTCGGGCGGCGCATCGACCAGCGCGCGGAACGTCGACACCTCGATTAGCTCCTGGCCGAACTGCACGTGGACGATCTGGAAGCGGCGGCCGATCAGGCGCGCGCGGCGGAACAGGCGCTGCACTTCGGTCGGCGTTGCATCGGTCGCGACGTCGAAGTCCTTCGGCGCGATGCCGAGCAGCAGGTCGCGTACCGCACCGCCGACGATGAAGGCACGGAAGCCTGCCTGCTGCAGCGTGTCGGTCACGCGCACGGCATTCTTCGAAATCAGCGCCGGGTTGATGCCGTGCACGCTGGCCGGCACGACGGTCGGTTCATGGTTGCTGCGCGGCTTCTTCGCGCCGCCGCCGCGGGCGCCCTTCGGGGCGCGCGGGGTAGCCGGGGCCGCTTCGTCGGCCGGGGCCGTTGCGGGGGAGGTTTGCTCGGCTTCGTCCTGACCGAGCAGCTTGCGGATGAATTTTTTGATCACGACGTTCAGAAGAGATCGAGGATGCGCCAGCCGCGGTTGCTTGCATGCGCACGCAGCGTGTCGTCAGGGTTGGTCGCGATCGGGTCGGTGACTTTCTCGAGCAACGGGATGTCGTTGTGCGAGTCGCTGTAGAAATAGGTGTGGGTGAAGTCGCTCCATTGCTTGCCGAGCGACGCGAGCCACGCTTCGGTCCGCACGATCTTGCCTTCACGATAGCTCGGCGTGCCGGTCGGCCGGCCCGTGTACGGCGAATCGGGATGCCCGTCGGTCGTTTCGACCTCGCAGGCGATCAGCGTGTCGACGCCGAACGCGGAGGCGATCGGGCGCGTGATGAATTCGTTGGTCGCCGTCACGACGCAGCACAGGTCGCCTGCATCGAGGTGCTTGCGCACGAGTTCGAGCGCGGCGGGTGTCATTGCGGGCCGGATCACCTCGTGCATGTACTGCTCGTGCCATTCGGCGAGCTGCGCGCGCGAATACTTCGCGAGCGGCGTGAGCATCGCCGTGAGGTACGCGTGGATGTCGAGCTTGCCGGCCTTGTAGTCGGCGAAGAACTGATCGTTCTGACGCGAGAAGCTTTCCGCGTCGACGATGCCGAGCTTCACCATGAAGCGGCCCCATTCGTGGTCGCTATCGGTCGTGATCAGCGTGTGATCGAGGTCAAAGAGTGCCAGATTAGTCATGGAAGCGCATTTTACTCGAAGCGGTTCGGGCCCGTGCCCGGTGGTGTGATGTCGTCGCCGGGACGCGCCAGCATGCGGCGCAGCAACGGCAGCGTGACGGCGCGTTTCTGCTCGAGCGAAAAGCGGTCGAGCGCGTCGAGCAGCGCCATCAGGCTCGGCATGTCGCGGCGGAAATGGGTCAGCAGATAGGCGGCGATGTCGTCGGTGAGCGCGATCCCGCGCTCCTTCGCCGCGAGCTTGAGCACGGCGATCTTGCCGGCGTCGGACGGCGGCGACAGGTGGAACACGAGCCCCCAGCCGAGGCGCGTGCGGAGATCCTCGCGCACGTCGAGCGCGAGCGGCGCCGCGGGGCCTGCCGCGACGAACGCGCTCGACGGGTGCGCGCGCACTTCGTTGAACAGGTTGAACAGCGCGACCTGCTGCGTGTCGCTCATCCGGTCGCAGTCGTCGATCGCGTAGATGCCGATGCGCGGGTCGAACGTGAACGCGCCGAGCGGGCTCTGCGGCGTCAGGTAGCGCGCATAGCCGTACGACGCATCGCTCACGAGCGCCTGCAGCAGGTGGGTGCGGCCGCAGCCGGGCTCGCCCCAGATGTAGAACGACCGATCCGGCACCGGGCCCGCCGCGAGCGCGAGGTCGAGCTTCTGCAGGCGCGAGATGAGCTCGTCGTTCTCCTCGTTCATGATGAAGTTGTCGAACGTGGCGGGCGGCGGCGTGCCGAGATCGAGCGTCAGTTGACGGGACACAACAGTCACAATGCGGGTCGGTTGAAAATACGCGCGCCGTACGCCGGGCACGCGCCGGGAACTGCGTCTTCACGGGCTTCACGCGCGGCCGCACGCACGGCGCCGCGCCGGTTTCGGCGCGGTTCGCTCGGCGATGAAAACGGGGACGTGTTGACCAAGATGCAATCCCTGACGATTCGGTGCTGGGAATTCCGGCCAACGGGCCGGCTTCGGGTAAAATCGCATTTTACCGACCTTCTCGCATTCCCCCATGAATCCTCCGAAATCCGCTCCTGACGCTCAGGGTCTGTCCTATCGCGACGCAGGTGTCGACATCGACGCGGGCGACGCGCTCATCGACAAGATCAAGCCTTTTGCGAAGAAAACCCTGCGCGACGGCGTGCTCGGCGGCATCGGCGGGTTCGGCGCGCTGTTCGAAGTGCCGAAGAAGTACAAGGAGCCCGTGCTCGTGTCGGGCACCGACGGCGTGGGCACCAAGCTCAAGCTGGCGTTTCATCTGAACAAACACGACACCGTCGGCCAGGATCTCGTCGCGATGAGCGTGAACGACATCCTCGTGCAGGGCGCCGAGCCGCTGTTCTTCCTCGACTACTTCGCGTGCGGCAAGCTCGACGTCGACACCGCGGCAACGGTCGTCAAGGGCATCGCGCAGGGTTGCGAACTGTCGGGCTGCGCGCTGATCGGCGGTGAAACGGCCGAAATGCCGGGCATGTACCCGGACGGCGAATACGACCTGGCAGGCTTCGCGGTCGGCGCGGTCGAGAAGAGCAAGATCATCGACGGCAGCACGATCGCCGAAGGCGACGTGGTGCTGGGCCTCGCATCGAGCGGCATCCACTCGAACGGTTTCTCGCTCGTGCGCAAGATCATCGAGCGCGCGAACCCCGACCTGTCGGCCGATTTCCACGGCCGCTCGCTGGCCGACGCGCTGATGGCACCGACCCGCATCTACGTGAAGCCGCTGCTCGCGCTGATGCAGAAGCTGTCGGTGAAGGGCATGGCGCACATCACGGGCGGCGGTCTCGTCGAAAACATTCCGCGCGTGTTGCGCGAAGGCCTCACCGCCGAGCTCGACCAGAACGCATGGCCGCTGCCGCCGCTGTTCAAGTGGCTGCAGGAGCACGGCGGTGTCGCCGATGCGGAAATGCACCGCGTGTTCAACTGCGGCATCGGCATGGCCGTGATCGTTTCGGCGGCCGATGCCGACGCAGCGATCGCCGACCTGACCGCCGCCGGCGAACAGGTGTGGAAGATCGGCACCGTGCGTGCGACCCGCGAAGGCGAGGCGCAGACGGTCGTGGTCTGACGCGCGCTTTTGCACCAGTGATGAAGGACGCCCGACGAAAGTCGGGCGTTTTGCTATGGGCCGTCGGTCAGCGCAGATTGCCTTGCGTGTAGAACAGCAATTGCGTTGACGGATATCTATCCTCTTGCAGCGGCTGTCCGTTCGTCATCACATGCCGTGGCAATCCTTCATAGAAGGCGATGACGTCACGAAACGGCTCGTTTTTCACGATTCCGCCGGCCGGGTCGATCAGGGTTGCCCACATTGACTTGCCGATCGACGTGTCGCCGGATAGTGACGCCAGAATGCGGACATGTGCCATTGTCGCGTTCGTGTCCCATCCGAAGATCAGCATCGGGCTATTACGCAGCCTTTCCGTCCACCACGGTATGTCGAACGATGCGAGTCTGGCAGTATCCGCATGGATCGCGCGCGCGAGAGGCTCGACCAACTTGAACGGCAGTCCGCCGGCAGCGGACGAACGCAAACCCTGCTGATAGAGCCACAAGAATTCAGGGCCCAGTGCGTGCGCCAGCGTATTCATCGAAATGGTCTTGCCGGATTGCCACGATACGAGCATGGCAGCGCCGGCGAGCCAGCACAGGTTTGCGTTCCCCTGGTCGATAGCGGGAATCGCGCGCGCTACGCCGTCAATGGGTATGGCGCGGGCTGCCGTTACGAGGCCGGCCAACGCCGCGCCTGCCATCAGACGCCTGCGTTTCGACAGAGTTTTCTCGCCCGTCAGATTGGAATACGGTACCCCCGGTTCTCTCATTTTCACGGCACCCTCGCGTCAGTTTGTTGTAATTCAAGGGATCGCTTGGCGGGCGATCAGGCCTATGGTAATGGAGTTGGCAGAAGGTGTGAGCCAGAGCTGTCATTGCGCCATGCCGGTACCGGTTCTGCGCGCGCCGACTAGCAGCGGCGGCACGAACAGGTACAACAATCCAGCCGCGGCCCAGACGAGCCCCGGCCACGTCGCGCGTGTCGCCGCATAGGTCGCGGTGACGACCAGCGGCCCCGCGACGCCGATCAGGCTCGCCACGCTCGCTAGCGCGCCTTGCAGTTCGCCCTGGCGCGCATCGTCGACCTGCCGCGCGAGCATCGCCTGCAGGGCCGGCAGCGTCATCCCGCCCGCCGCGAACAGCGGCAGCAGCGCGAACGGCACCCATGCGGCGGTCGCGAATGCAATCGCCGCGAGCCCGAGCGCGTCGCCCGCGAGGCCCAGTGCGAGTGCGCGGCGCTCGCCGAGCCGGGCGATCAGCGGACCGATCGCGAATGCCTGCGCCAGTGCGTGACACGCGCCGTAGCCCGCCAGCGACAGCCCCGCGATCGGAGTCGACCAGCCGAAATGTTCCTGGCCGTACAGGATCCACAGCGTCGCGGGTGCCTGCGACACCAGCGCCACGATCACGTAAATGCCGATCAGCGGCGCGAGCGCCGGTGCGCCGCTCAGCCGGCGCAGGCTGGCGAACGGGTTGAGCGCGCCGACCGCATGGCCTTCGCGGGCCGAACGCGGCCGCGATTCCGGTAGCGCGCGCCAGACGAGCGCAAGGTTGAGCGCGTTGAGCACGGCGGCCGCGACGAACGGCGCGCGCACATGCAGCGCGCCGAGCAGGCCGCCGATCAACGGGCCCGCGATGAAGCCGATGCCCATCATCGCGCCGAGCTGGCCGAAGCGCCGTGCGCGATCGGGCTCGGCAGTGACGTCGGTGACATAGGCCGTCGCGACCGCGACGTTCGCGCCGGTGATGCCCGCGATCAGCCGCCCCACGTAAAGCCACGCGAGTGTTGGCGCGAGCGCCATCAGCAGGTAGTCGAGCGCGGCGCCCGCGAGCGACACGAGCAGGATGGGCCGGCGGCCGAAGCGGTCGCTCAGCGCGCCGAGCAGCGGCGCGCACAGGAACTGCGCGAACGCGTAAAGCGCGAGCAGGATCCCGTAATGGGTGTCGGTGCTGCCTGCGCTGGCGAGTGAGCGCAGCAGCCCCGGCAGGATCGGCATCACGATCCCGACGCCGATCGCGTCGAGCAGGACCGTGGCCAGGATGGCAATCAGGGACGGATTCAAGAGCGTAACTCTATCGGTGATAGAGTGGCGATTATTCCACAGCTTTCCCTATCGGTGATAGAGATGAAGGACACAGGGGCGCGGCTGACGCGCGACACGGTATTGCGCGCGGCGCTCGAACTGCTCGACGAAGTCGGCATCGACGGGCTGTCGACGCGGAAGCTCGCCGAGCGGCTCGGCGTGCAGTCGCCGACGCTTTACTGGCATTTCCGGAACAAGGGCGAACTGCTCGACGCGATGGCCGAGGCGATCATGCTCGAGCGTCACGATGCGTCGCTGCCGCGGGCGGGCGAAGCGTGGGATGCGTGGCTTTTCGACAACGCGCGCAGTTTCCGTCGCGCGCTGCTGGCCTATCGCGACGGCGCGCGCCTGCATGCCGGCACGCGGCCGCGCGCGCTGCATTTCAGCTCGATCGAACGCAAGATCGCGCTGCTCGGCGACGCGGGTTTCGCGCCGGACGAGGCGGTCGACGTGATGTATGCGCTGGGCCGCTTCGTGGTCGGATGGGTGCTGGAAGAGCAGGCGGAATCAAGCGACGAAGCCGCTGCGCCGCTACCGGACGCGGCCGAGTACCCGTTGCTTGCCAAGGGCTGGGCCGCGCTGCGCGGGCGCAGCGGTGACGACGCGTTCGAGCGCGGCGTCGCGTGGATCGTAGACGGCGCCCGCGCGCGCCTGGCAGCGCGCGAGCGCGGCTGACGCGGTCAGCCCGGCGTGCTGCCGTCGAGCACGCGTTCGAGCGCGTCGAGTGCGCGGGCCGTCGAGTCCGGTGCGATGCAGTCGACGACGATCCGCTCCGGCATCGCGCGCAACCAGGTGATCTGGCGCTTGCAGAGCTGGCGCGTCGCGAAGATGCCCTTATCGCGCATCGTCCGGTAGTCGGTGTCGCCGTCGAGGAATTCCCACGCCTGCCGGTAGCCGACGCAGCGCATCGACGGCAGGTCGGGATGAAGGTCGTCGCGACGGTGCAGTCGCTCGACTTCGTCGATGAAGCCTGCGTCGAGCATCGCGTCGAAGCGCTGTTCGATTCGTTTGTGCAGTACCGCGCGATCCGACGGTTCGAGCGCGACCGGCACGAAGCGGTAAGCGGCGGCCGCATCGTCCGTACGTCGCGGCGCGGCGAGCAGTACCGACATCGGCTGCCCGCTCAGCATGAACACTTCGAGCGCCCGCTGGATCCGCTGCGAGTCGTTCGGCGCGAGCCTTGCGGCCGTGTCGGGATCGACTTGCGCGAGCCGCGCGTGCAGCGCGGGCCAGCCGTCACGCTCGGCTTCGGCATCGAGTGTCGCGCGCACATCCGGATCGGCGCCCGGCAGGTCGTTGAGCCCCTGCGTCAGCGCCTTGTAGTACAGCATCGTGCCGCCCGCGAGCAGCGGCGTGCAACCGCGCGCGGCGATCTCGCCGATGAGGCGCAGCGTGTCCGCGCGGAAGCTCGCGGCGGAATACGCGTCGGCCGGATCGATGATGTCGATCAGGTGATGCGGCACGCTCGCGCGCTCGTCGCGCGAAGGCTTCGCAGTGCCGATATCCATGTCGCGGTAGACGAGCGCCGAATCGACGCTGACGATCTCGATCGGGCGGCGCGCGGCGAGCGCCAGCGCCGCGGCCGTCTTGCCCGAAGCGGTGGGGCCGAGCAGGCAGGCGATCGTCGTCGGGCTGGCGTGCGGTACCGCGCTCATTGGCCGCGCATGAAGAGGCGGTCGAGATCGTTCAGCGTGAGCTGATACCACGTCGGCCGGCCGTGATTGCACTGGTCCGCGCGTTCGGTCGCCTCCATCTGCCGCAGCAGTGCATTCATCTCGTCGAGCGTCAGGCGCCGGTTCGCGCGCACCGCGTGATGGCAGGCGAGCGTACCGAGCAGTTCGTGCTGACGCTCGGTGAGCACACGAGAGCCGCCGAACGAGTGAAGATCGGCGAGCACCGCGCGCGCGAGCGACTGCAGGTCGGCATCCTTCAGCAGCGCCGGGACCGCGCGGATCGCGAGCGTCGTCGGCGACAGTGCCGCCAGGTCGAAGCCGAGCGATTCGAGCGTGTCGCGTTCTTCCTCGACCGTGCCGATCTCGACCGGGGTGGCCGTCATCGAGATCGGCAGCAGCAGCGCCTGCACGGCGACCGAGCGATCGGCAAGCGCGTTCTTGAACTGTTCGTACAGGATCCGCTCGTGGGCTGCGTGCATGTCGACGATCACGAGGCCGTGCGCATTCTGCGCGAGCACGTAGATGCCGTGGATTTGGCCCAGCGCGAAGCCGAGCGGCTGCTCGTCGTGCGCGGTGGCAGCGATCGGCGAAGCCAGGAAGCCCGGCAGCGGCGCAAGCGGCGCGTCGGCCGAATCGCGGGCGATGGTCGTCGTGCCGTCCGGCGTGCCCGCGCCCGCGCCCGTGTCCTTGCGGCCGAACAGCGCGTCATAGAGCGCGAGCGGCTGCGCGACGGGCAGCGTGCCCTGGGTCATCCGCGCCTGGCGCATCCAGGTGTTGCCCGACGATGAGGACGACGACGGCGAGAAGCCGCTGCCGCCGATCGCGTTGCCCTGCTGGCTCTGGCCGAGCGGGGTGTCCAGAAACGAAGCGGGCCCGCGCGGCGCCGGTGAGAGTTGCGCGGCATGGCCGCCCGCCGTGGTTTCCGGCGACGCACCCGCGTGGCGCGCCAGCGCACGCTGGACCGCATGGAACACGTACTGGTGGATCGAGCGCGAATCGCGGAAACGCACCTCGATCTTCGACGGGTGCACGTTCACGTCGACGGCTTCGGGCGGCAGGTCGAGGAACAGCACGTAAGACGGGTAGCGGTTGCCGTGCAGCACGTCCTCATAGGCAGCGCGCACCGCGTGCGTCAGCAGCTTGTCGCGCACGAAGCGGCCGTTGACGAAGAAGTATTGCTGGTCGGCGCGCCCGCGGCTCGCGGTCGGCAGGCCTGCGCAGCCGTAGACCGCAAGCGGGCCGGCCTGCTCGTCGAGCGGCAGGTGCGCGGTCGCGAAGCTGTCGCCGAGGATTTTCGCGACGCGCTGCGCCGGTTCGGTCGCATTCCAGTGCTCGACCGCCTTGCCGTTGTGCAGCACCGAGATCGCGACGTCCGGCCGCGCGAGCGCTGCGCGGCGGATCATTTCCAGGCAGTGTCCGAACTCGGTCTGCTCGCTCTTCAGGAACTTGCGGCGCGCGGGCGTATTGAAGTACAGCTCGCGGACCTCGATCGTCGTGCCGGTCGAGCCGGCGGCGGGGGACAGCACGCCCGTCTGCGCGTCGATCTTCATCGCATGCGCGGCATCGGCCGTCCGGCTCGTGATCGACATCTCGGCGACCGACGCGATCGACGCGAGCGCTTCACCGCGGAACCCGAGCGTGGCGACTGCCTCGAGCTCCTCGAGCGAGCGGATCTTGCTGGTCGCGTGGCGCATCAGCGCGAGCGCCAGCTCGTCCGGCGGAATCCCGCAGCCGTCGTCGGTGATCGAGATGCGCTTGACGCCGCCTTCTTCCAGCACGATGCGCAGCGTGCTGGCGCCGGCGTCCATTGCGTTTTCGAGCAGCTCCTTGACGACCGACGCCGGGCGTTCGACGACCTCGCCGGCGGCGATCTGGCTGATCAGCTGGTCGGGCAGGGGCTGGATCGCGCGCAGCGGGCGCGGAGCAGGGGCGGGCGCGGCGCCCGCGGCCGTTTCGGTGATATCGGACATGGCCGAATTATAGCGAGGCGGTGAATGCGTGCCGGGGCGACCGGCGGTTACGTTTTTTCACGGAGCCTTAAGGTAGTTTCGGTATCATGGGTCCGTAACACGCCCGGCCTTGACCGGCGGGCGCTTCAGCCTTTTTCGGCCGTTCCGGCCCTTTCGCCATCGAGGAATCGCATTTGGATACGCTGCTTCATTTCGTCAACCTTGTCCTGCATATCGACGCTTTCCTCGGCGATTTCATCCGGCAGTACGGCGCGTGGGTCTATCTCGTGCTGTTCCTGATCGTGTTCTGCGAGACGGGGCTCGTCGTGTTCCCGTTCCTGCCCGGCGATTCATTGCTGTTCATCGGCGGCGCGTTCGCGGCGACGGGCGAGATGAATGTCGGCCTGCTGATCGTGCTGCTGCTCGTCGCGGCGATTACCGGCAACACGGTGAACTACATGATCGGCCGCTGGGTCGGCCCGAAGGTGTTCAATACGCATATCCCGGTGCTCGAGCGCTTCCTCGATCGCACCGCGCTGCAGAAGACCCACTCGTTCTACGACAAGCACGGCGGCAAGACGATCGTGCTCGCGCGCTTCATTCCGGTCGTGCGGACGTTCGCGCCGTTCGTCGCGGGTGCGTCGTCGATGAGCGTCGCGCGTTTCCAGCTCTTCAACGTGATCGGTGCGCTGGTGTGGGTGCTGCTGCTCGTGCTGCTCGGCTATTTCTTCGGCAACATCCCGTTTATCCGCCAGTACCTGAACGTGATCGTGCTGGTCGGGATCGGCGCGGCGGTCGTGCCGGTCGTGCTCGGTGCGGTGTGGAAGCTGGTGCGCGGGCGGCAGTCGGATAATGCGCAGAAGACGGGCGGGCGTTGAGCGGGAGCGTTTCGGTTTCTTCTCGGTGCAATAAAAAAGCGTGGCAGGTGCCACGCTTTTTTTTCGTCCGGTGCCGCTGTTACGCGTTGCGATGCGAGATCGGGGTTTCGGGCGTCGGGTATTGCGCGTCGCGGAACGTCTCGATGATCACGCGGTTGGTGTCGCAATACACCTGCCAGTAGTTTTCGGGGGCCGTGGACGGGCGCACGAACAGCAGCGGGCCTTCCGGCGTGAACTGCAGCACGCCGACGTCCGGCGCCGGGGTGGTCAGCACGTTCGGGATCTGCTGGATCGACGTCTTCAGGCGGTTGATTGCGTCGACTGCATCGACGCCGTTCGCGATCTTCGCGGTCAGGTCGACGCGACGATACGACGTTGCGCTGTAGTTGGCGATGTTGTCCGAGAAGATCTTGTTGTTGCCGACGATCGTCACGATGTTGTCGGGGGTGATGATCGTCGTGCCGAACAGGCCGAGCTCCTTGACCGTACCCGTGACGCCGCCCGCATTGATCACGTCGCCGATCTTGAACGGGCGCAGCACCTGCATGAACACGCCTGCGGCGAAATGCGCGAGCAGGCCGCCCCAGGCGGTACCGATCGCGAGGCCGAGGCCGGCGAGCAGGGCGGCGAACGAGGTCGTCTGCACGCCGAAGATCTGCAGGATCGCGAGGATCAGCAGGACCGTCAGCAGCACGCTGACGACGGAGGTCAGGTAGTCGGTCAGTGTCGGGTCGACCTTGCCGCTGCGGCGCACGACCTTGCCGAGCAGGCGCGCGCCGATGCGGATCGCCCAGCGGCCGATGAACCAGAGCACGATCGCGGCGAGGAGGTTGAGGCCGAAGTCGAGGCCGCGGGTCATCAGGAATTGCTGGGCTGTGGCGAGATCGATCATTGAGGGCTCCGGGTTGAGTGAAGCTGCCAGTTTAAGGCGGAATCTCGTCTGATTATTACCGTATTTTACGAGACGTGAAGGCATTGCTACCCCGCAATGCGTTGAACGACAAGGCTGAGGTAGTTTTTACTTCCCGGAATGAGGCAATGCAGTACCCGCAAGCATGTATAAAATCGTTAAGTGAATAAACGGTAATGAAGTTTTCGCGTCTGTAAGCTGGTACAATGTGGCGCTGCGGTAGATGGAAGTAGTTGAAATTTGAGATGTGCGAGGCATAAATGCCATCGCGCAACGGGCGCAAACGATAAATGAAGGACCGGGGTTGGGTATGGGAGAACCGCCAAACGGGGGCTCCAGGCTGGGCGAAGCGTTCTCCATTCAGCGAAGGGTTGTTTATGCACTGTTCTTGCGCGAACTGAAGACCCGGTTCGGCAAGCATCGGCTCGGCTATTTGTGGGTGTTTCTCGAGCCAATTGTGCATATGCTCGTGCTGTTCGCGATCCTTGGGTTGATTGCGAAGCACGCGATGCCTGGTATTTCGTTTCCCGTATTTCTCATTTGCGGCTTGGTGCCGTACTTCATGTTCATTAATATCGCGCTGCGATCGTTGAATGCGCTGGAGGCGAACCTTGGGCTGCTGAGTTACCGCCCCGTGCATCCACTGGATACATTGATCGCGCGTGCAGGTCTCGAGTGCATTATCAGTGCGGTTGTCCTGGTCGTGTTGCTGATAATTCTCGGGCTCAGCGGGCAGTCGGTTCAGTTGAGCGATATTCCCGAGCTTGCCGCGATTTGGATCGTGCTGGTGCTTCTTGGGCTGGGCATTGGCATGATTTTTATGGTTATTGGTCATGAGTTCCCGGTCAGCGAGAAAGTCATTCCGCTATTCATGAGGCCGCTTTATTTCACCAGCGCTGTAATGTATCCGCTGACGACCATTCCCGCAGAATACCGGGGTTGGGTTCTGTGGAATCCTCTCGTCCACATTCTCGAGTTATTGCGGCACACGATCGTGCCTGCGTACTCGGCTGAGGGTGTTGGTCTCGCATATCCGGCGTTTTGTTCGTTTGTTTTCCTTTTTGCTGGCATGGCGCTGTACAAGGCCCGCGAGCCATCGCTGCTGAGATCATGATTCGCCTCGAGAATCTCACAAAATCATACAAGACGCCTTCGGGTCGGCATTACGTATTCAGGGATGTCAATGTCGAAGTGCCGTCGGGTAAGAGCATTGGCTTGATCGGGCGTAACGGCGCAGGTAAGAGCACCCTACTCAGCATCATTGGCGGCATCGACCGACCCGATCGTGGCAGGGTGGTGACGAGCAAGCGCATTTCTTGGCCGGTTGGACTCGCGAACGGTTTCCAGAGCAGTATGACGGGGCGCGAGAACGTCAAGTTCGTTGCCCGCCTGTATGCGGGCAAGCATGAGTTGGCGGAAAAAGTGCAGTTTGTTGCGGACTTTTGCGAGCTCGGCAAATTCTTCGATATGCCGATCCGCAGCTACTCGACCGGCATGCGCGCGCGACTGGGTTTCGGTCTGTCGATGGCGTTCGACTTCGACTACTACGTGATCGACGAGGTGACCGCGGTTGGCGATGCCGTTTTTAGAAAAAAGAGTGAGGCGTTGATGACGGCCAGGCGCGCCGTCAGTCAGTTCATATTTGTGTCGCATGGCCTCGACGAGGTAAGCCGGGTCTGTGATGTTGGGTTGCTGATTGGGAACGGGAAGGTCACGTACTACCCGGACGTGAACGAGGCAATCGAAGTGTACAAGCAAGAAAACAATGTCTGATTGGTTGGGGAAGCTGCGCGGGCATCGACTGCAGGTGTCACTTTTCGCGGTGCCGCTTGTCGTTTGCGGGTTGTATCTCGGATTCGTGTCGCGGGATCGCTATGTCAGCGAATCGCAGGTGCTGGTCAAGGATTCGGGGCGTTCTGTAGGGGCGGGGCTGAACATTCAGGCCCTCCTCGGTGGGGGTGGGGATGCGTCTGCGCGCGATGATGCGATCGTCCTAAAGCAGTACATCGAATCGCCGGACATGCTCGCGAAAGTCGATGCGCGACTGAAGCTCAAGGAAGCGTTCGGTCACGTCGGACTTGACTGGCTCAACCGCCTTTCGCCGCATTCCACGCGTGAGGAAACACTGAAGTACTACTTGCGGCGTGTGAGCGTCGACGTGGATGACAAGACGGGGATTCTGACGATCCGGACGCAGGGATTGTCGCCGGCCTTCGCGCAGACGTTCAATCGAGCGCTCCTGAGCGAAAGCGAATCTTTCCTGAACGAACTGTCGCATCGTATTTCGCGAAATGACATGCTTTTCGCGCGCGAGGAAATAGACCGGTCATATGACGAAGTCAAGGTGGCACGCGACGCAGTGATCTCGTTCGAAAACAAGACCGGCATGCTGGATCCAACGGCAAGCGCCGAAGCGGGCGGCCGGATGGTTGTCGAAATGCAGTCGAAGCAGGCGGAACTTGAGGCGGAGTTGCGCAACCTGCAGACGTACATGAACGACGATGCGCCGCCCGTTGTCGCGAAGCGTAACGCGCTGTCAGCGCTTTCCGCGCAGATTGCGGTTGAGCGGGCCAAGCTCAGCGCACCCGGCGACGGCAAGATGAACCGCACGGCTGCGCAGTACGCGGAATTGAAGTCCCGTCTGCAGTTTGCGACCGATCTGTACAAGGTATCGCTGTCGACCTTTGAGAAGGCTCGGATCGAATCGGGGCACAAGGCAAAGAGTCTGTCCGTGATCGTGACGTCGAACTTACCGGAAGAGGCTGAGTATCCGCGCAGGCTTCACATCATGATGTCGCTCGTTGTCGGATTGCTGTTGTTGTTTGGTGTTGTCAGACTGGCCCAAGCGATTATCGAAGATCACAAGACGTGACGGATTTGATCCAGATCTGTCGTGGCCATTGATTTGGATGGCGCGACAGTTCACAAGAATTTGACCGGCAGGTTCATCGTCGTTGCCACTGATGGGGTAGCGAATGTGTATGGGCAGGCATCGACGAATGCAAATTTCTAGATGAACAATCTATCGACAAGCCGAAAGGTATTAGTGGCGCTGATGTTAAGCACTATGAGCGCTGCAGGTTGGGCGGGTATCAGCGATACGCTGTTCGGGCTTTCGGGGGGCGACAGCAATAGCAGTTCGGCAACGTCCACGACGGCTGGTGGCGGCGGACAGCGCGGTGTCGCGTCGACGGGGTTTGGGTACAACCCCGACGATATCGCAACAGCATCGCTCGCACTTCAAAGCGGCAAACTGTCGCGTCAACAAAGCAACCCAGGGGCGGGCACACCAAGCCCGGTTGATGTCAGTGTGGCACCGCAGGCGCCGAACAGCATGTTCGGCTCGCAGTTGTTTGGCGGAACATTTCATAATAGCCGCGGTACTGGGTTTAATCCGGGCTATCAGGTCAGCATCGGGGATACCGTTACGTTGCGGATGTGGGGTGCATTCGTATTCGACGGTCAACTGGTCGTTGATCCGCAGGGGAATATCTTCGTTCCGAATGTCGGGCCGGTCACTGTGGCCGGCGTGCGGAATGCCGATTTGAACGGGCGCGTGCTGGCTGAGGTGCGGAAGGTATACAAGGCGAACGTGAACGTTTACGCCAGCCTCGATGTCGCGCAGCCCGTGAAGGTTTTCGTCACCGGGTACGTTAAGCAGCCCGGTATGTACGGTGGCATCGCATCGGAAAGCATCTTGTCCTACCTGGACAAGGCCGGTGGTGTCGATGTCGACCGCGGCAGCTACGTTGACGTGATGGTCAAGCGCGCCGGTGTTGTGCGCAAGCGGTTCAATCTGTACGACTTCTTGCTGAATGGCGAGATCGATCAGCTGCAGCTGGCCGATGGCGACGTAATCGTTGTTGGGCCGAGGGAGCATGTGTTTACCGTGCGAGGCGAGGTCTACAACGCATACGACTTTGAATTTGCCACGCCGGTGATCACGTTGCAGCAGGCGCTTTCAGTCGCACGT
Source organism: Burkholderia sp. Ac-20384 (assembly GCF_017104605.1). NCBI lineage: Bacteria > Pseudomonadati > Pseudomonadota > Betaproteobacteria > Burkholderiales > Burkholderiaceae > Burkholderia > Burkholderia sp. Ac-20384. Next base: position 33,103 of record NZ_JAAGPE010000018.1, read on the forward strand.
CCGAAACCGGGTGCGACGCACGTCAGCATCGTACGTCGTCAAGGAACGGAACGAACGACCGAGTATTACCCGATTTCCGGTGCGTCAAACGTTAGGCTTAACGATGGTGATCAGCTTACGGTCACGTCGGATCGCTATGCTGGCACGATTCAGGTTCGGGTCGAGGGTGCTCATTCGGGAGAGCACGCGCTGGTGCTGCCGTACGGCTCGACGATGGCGCAGGTACTCAGTCAGGTCCGGACGAATCCGTTGTCGCGAGTCGATGAAACCCAGTTGTTCCGTAAGTCGGTGGCGGACCGCCAGAAGGAAATGCTGGGCGTCGAATTGCAGAAGCTTCAGGAGGCGGCGCTTTCGGCACCGTCCGCGACAAGTGAGGAAGCAAACCTGCGTTCGAAGGAAGCGGAAAACATCACGAAGTTTGCCGCGCTTGCGAGCAAGACCGAGTTTAAGGGGCAGGTTGTTCTCAATGAGCAGACGATGGGGAGCGTCATTCTTGAGGATGGTGACGTCATCAACATCCCCGAGCGGACCAGTGTCGTCATGGTGCATGGAGAGGTGCTTTTCCCGAACGCCGTTGAATGGCAATCGGGCATGACGGCGGAAAACTACGTAGCTCACGTCGGCGGCTACACGCAGAAAGCGGACAACAGCAAGATCATCGTGATCCATCAGAACGGCAAAGCCGAGCTTGCCGACAGCGATACGAAGATTGCTGAGGGTGACGAGCTTATGGTGTTGCCGAAGGTGAAATCGAAGAGTATCGAGATCACGCGCGGGATCACGCAAATCCTGTATCAGATGGCGGTTGCCGCGAAGCTGATCTTCTGGTGATGGTTGCAGTACTCACGTTACCCGCAACAAGGGTATGTAACGTGACATCGAGAGGGCCGAGGACGCCTTGTTGGCACAAGTGCGTCCGGGCAAATTGCTCCTTGTGAGCGTAGAGAAAACAATAGCAACAATAATTACCATGAAAATTCTGACCGTGTTTGGCACGCGGCCAGAGGCGATCAAGATGGCGCCACTGGTGCATGCGCTAAGGGGGAAGGCTGGCGTTGACTGTCGCGTTTGCGTCACTGCCCAGCATCGGCAAATGCTGGATCAGGTGCTCGATCTTTTCGAGATAACCCCGGATTACGATCTGAACCTGATGAAGGCGGGACAAACGCTTCAGTCGATAACGTGCGATATCGTGAACGAGATCTCGCCAGTTCTCGAATCGTTCAGACCGGACTATATGCTCGTGCACGGCGATACGACAACGACGTTCGCAAGCGCGCTGGCGGCGTTCTACCTGAAGATCAAAGTGGGGCACGTCGAAGCCGGATTGCGTAGCGGTGATATGTACTCACCTTGGCCGGAAGAGGGCAATCGAAAGCTGACCGGGCAACTAGCCGACATCCACTTTGCTCCGACCGAGGTGTCGCGCGAGAACTTGATTGCAGAACGCGTGAGAGACGAGAACATCATCGTGACGGGCAACACCGTCATCGACGCCCTTTTGGCCGTTACCAAACGACTCGAATGCGACCAGGTACTGCAACGCCAGATGCGCGATGCATTTCCGGAATTGCGCGACGGTCGCCGCATGGTTCTCGTCACCGCTCACCGCCGCGAGAACTTCGGAGACGGCATACGCAATATCTGCCAGGCGATTCGCCAGTTGGCGGCGCAATATGATGATGTGGATTTTGTCTATCCGGTTCATCTGAATCCCCAGGTCAAGTTACCGGCAGAGGAAATACTGTCCGGCATCTCCAACGTTCATCTGCTGACTCCGCAGGACTACTTGCCATTTGTCTACCTGATGTCGCGCTCCACGTTGATCTTGACCGATTCCGGCGGGATTCAGGAGGAGGCGCCGTCGCTTGGTAAGCCAGTGCTTGTCATGCGCGATACCACGGAACGTCCCGAAGCTGTTGCAGCTGGCACGGTGCTTCTGGTGGGCTCCGAAAGCGATCGTATCGTCGCGGCATGCCGCGACTTGCTTGACGATCCGAAGCGGTATGAAGAGATGGCACGCGCACACAATCCTTATGGAGACGGGCGCGCATGCGAGCGCATCGTGAACCGGCTCGTGGGCGAAATCGGTCGCGACGACGCAGAGCCTGATTCTGCGGAATCCGAATCCACCCGAGTGCTCGCCGGGTAACACCACGCAAGCGACGAGCGTTGCCCGTTTATTGATCTGGTTTGTACGGCAAGTCAATGACTTGCCGCTACCTGATACATCATTGAGGATGTTCCGTGAAAAATTCCATTCAATCCATCTCCGTCATCGGACTCGGGTACATCGGGCTCCCGACCGCGGCCGTGCTCGCATCGCGCAAGATCAAGGTCGTCGGTGTCGACATCGATCAGCATGCTGTTGACACGATCAACCGGGGCGAAATCCATATCGTCGAACCTGAGCTGGACATCGTTGTCCACGCAGCAGTGACGGAGGGGTGGCTGCGTGCGACGACGCGGCCGGAAGTCGCAGATGCATTCATGATTGCCGTACCGACACCGTTCCACGGCAACTACGAGCCGGATCTGTCGTATGTTAAAGCCGCAAGCGAGTCAATTGCACCTGTTCTCAAGAAGGGAGATATCGTAATTCTTGAGTCGACCTCTCCCGTCGGTACGACGGAACAGATGGTCGAATGGCTGGCGCAGGCACGCCCCGATCTCGTGTTCCCCGCCAAGGATCGCGACGAATGCGACGTCTTCGTTGCCTATTGCCCGGAGCGAGTCCTGCCCGGACAGGTTATCCGAGAGTTGATCGAGAACGACCGCGTTATCGGGGGCGTTAATCTGGTTTCGGCAGTACGCGCGCAGGAAGTTTATCGGACGTTCGTCAACGGGCAACTGCTCGTGACCGACGCTCGCACGGCCGAGATGTCGAAGCTGACGGAGAACGCCTTCCGCGATGTCAACATCGCGTTTGCAAACGAGCTCTCGCTTATCTGTGACAAGCTTGGAATCAACGTTTGGGAGTTGATCGGCATTGCGAATCATCACCCGCGAGTCAATATCCTGCAACCCGGGCCGGGAGTTGGGGGGCACTGCATTGCAGTCGATCCGTGGTTCATCGTCAACAAGACGCCGGATCAGGCGCGACTGATCCGGCAGGCCCGCGAAGTGAATGATTCGAAGCCGAGGTGGGTGATCAACAAGGTTCGTGCAGCTATCGAATCTCTGTGCGAAGCAGGGAAGTCGCCACGCGATATCCGGATTGCCTGCTTCGGTCTCGCATTCAAGCCGAACATTGACGATTTGCGCGAAAGTCCGTCGCTCGATATCGCAAACAAGCTCGCCAACGCCTATCCGGGCCAGGTTCTCGTCGTCGAGCCGCACGTCGAGGCAGTTCCCGAAGAGCTTTCGGTGAGCAACGTGAAACTGCTGGATTGTGACGATGCACTGGCGCAGGCGGACGTGCTTGTCATGCTGGTCGATCACGCGCGATTCAAGGAGATCAAACCCGCTTTGCGTGCGGATCAACGACTCGTCGACACCAAAGGTATCTGGGCGTGAGCTACCTTCGATGACACCTCCATCGACCGGATGGAAAGAAGAACGTGAATTTTGAAAGGGCAGGGAAGTCGGATGAGCGTGAATGTCGAGGCAGGGGCGGACGACAATTGCCGTGAGCTGGACGCTTTACGGCAGGAGTGTGACCAGTATGCGGCGCAATGCGCTGCGTTGCGGGTCGAGCGGACGGCGCAGGACGCGATCGTTGTGCGGCTCGAGGCAGAGGTCGAACGCCTACGCGGGATTCAAGACACCGAACGCGTTACGAGTCCAGTTCCTAGCTCGCAGCCGACTGACGTCACCATTAGCGACGAGATCGAGCATTCACCGACATTCGACGATTTCGCAGTCCGATTCGACACGTTGAAGGTTCAGCGCGAGCGCGAAGAGGAGACGTTCAGGCAGTACCGCACCGACACCGGTGCCACGATCGAAGCGCTGGCAGCCGAGCTTGCCCGGCGCGACGAGACGATCAGGACGCTGGCTGGAGAAAACGAAGCGGCGCGAAGTCACGCGCAGCGGCAGGAGCAATTGCGTGTCAGCGGCGTTACTGCACTTGAGCAGAAAGTTGCCGACCTGGAAGCGGAACGCGATGCGCGAGCGGTCGAGCGTCAGGAGATCGGTTCAACCCTTTCCGTGCTGCGCTCGGAAAGCAAATCGACGTCAGCGCATCTCGATCGGATCAAAGTGGATGCGGTTCGCAACAAGGTTGCGCTCAACGAGGCAAATGCGCAGATCGAGCGCCTTCGCCAGCAACTGATCGCAGCCAACCAGCAGGTTCTGCGGACGAAGAACACTCTTTCATTTCAGCTCGGCCATGCGCTGATCTTTGCAACCAAGTCGTGGGGCGGGTTCGTCGCATTGCCGGGCAAGCTGCTGGCGATTCATCGTCTGTCGAACCAGCGGCGTGATGAAAAGGCGCTCAAATGGCAGAACACCACAAACCTCCGACCTGTTCTGCAGGAGGTCGCTGGCCGCTTGCATGGGGAGGTCGCTGAACCTGTGGCAGTAGCCGCGCGCGCGCGCCTACAGGGATTGCATGACGACGATGGGCAGCAACTCGTGCATCGGATGAAGCAGCTGAAGGTCGCTGCGATCATGGACGAGTTTACGTTTGGGTCGTACGATCCCGAATGCAATCTGCTGCAATTGACGCCCGCGCACTGGCAAGCAGAACTGAGTACGTTCAATCCGGACATGCTGTTCATCGAATCAGCCTGGCGCGGCAAAGACGATCTCTGGGGCAGCAAGGTCGGTCACCTCAGCCAGGAGGTCATGGGCATCATCCAGTGGTGTCGTGATCACAAGATTCCGACAATATTCTGGAATAAGGAAGATCCTGTTCATTTCGAGACGTTCCTGACCACCGCAAAGCTCTTCGATTTTGTCTTCACGACAGATATCGACTGTATTCATCGGTACAAGTCGGCACTTGGACATGACCGAGTCTATCTGCTGCCGTTCGCCGCGCAGCCGCTCGTCAACAATCCGGTCGAGAAGTACGAGCGCAAAGACGCGTTCTGCTTTGCTGGCGCCTATTATGTTCGCTATCCCGAGCGCACGCGCGATCTCGGGAATTTCATTGTCAATCTGCCTGAGTTCCGGCCGCTGGAGATCTACGACAGAAACTACGGGAAGGACGATGCGAACTATCGATTTCCGGACGAGTATCAACCTTTTGTCGTCGGAAATCTGCCGTACTCGGAGATCGACAAGGCATACAAGGGCTACCGCTACGCGATCAACCTGAACTCGATCAAGCAGTCGCAATCGATGTTCGCTCGCCGGGTATACGAACTGCTTGCGTCCAATACGATTACCGTCAGCAATTTCTCGCGCGGGGTGCGCTTGATGTTTGGCGACCTCGTTGTCACGAGCGATAGTGGGGCAGAGATTCGGCGTCGCCTCGAAGTACTTGGCAATGACGAGTCCGGCGCGCGAAAACTTCGCCTTGCCGCGCTTCGCAAGGTGATGCGGGAACACACGTATCAGGATCGGCTGGCGTACGTGATCTCGAAGGTTAGCGAGGAAACACTGCCGTCCCTGATGCCGCAGATCATCGTGATCGGCTACGCGAAAGATCAGGCGCAAGCAGACTGCCTGCTGCAGTCATTCGCTCGGCAGCAGTACGAGGCGAAGACGCTGGTATTGGTCGTTCCCGAGCAATTCAGTCTCCACGGGGCGCCGGAAGGCGGCTCGGTGCGCGTGCTGTCTTCGCTCGAATCGGATACCGTAATGCTGCATGCGCTCGCATCACCAGACGCATGGCTTTCCGTGATGGTCGCGGACGATTACTACGGCGCGCACTATCTGACGGATCTCGCGCTTGCGACGCGCTATTCGGATGCACTTGCGATTGGCAAGGGCGCCCAGTACGTCTGGTCGGCCAACAAGGGCCTGTCACTGGTGGACGGGAGCACGGCCTATGCGCGCGTCGCCGGTGTTGCTGCGCGAGCCGGCATAGCACGATTCGACTCGTTGCCTGGTGTTACGTTACGCGATTGGGTGCGGGAGCTGTATACCGCCCGGTTCGGTGGCGATAGCGGTTTCGCCGTCGACGAATTCAACTATTGCCGCAGCGGTGTCGCGCTCGACGCCGACGGTCGCGCTGCAGTCGACGATATCGCCGACCTGGATCACGGCTTGACGCTCGCGGAGATTCAGAGACGTGCTGAAGCGATCGTGCCGGAGCGGGTCGACAGCGTTGCACTTCCGCAACTTCGTGGCGGCGATCTTGCCGCGCTGTTGTCGAAGTCGCCGGCTAACAGTCGTGTTTCGATGGTCGAGCGCGGAGGTTGCCTCCAGGTTGATTCCGCGTTGCCTGACGGTTCGCACGAGTACTGGTATGCAGATCGCGATTTCGAACCGTCGGCGTTGTCGGTCGACAACGGGAACCTGCGGTTCCATCTCGAGATTTCTCCTGGCTTAAATCTTCAGATCGCCGTGCTGTTTCTCGACAGCGCGAAGGCCCGCATTGGTCATGTTGTCAAGGCGGCGAACCGCAATCACGACGTCGAACTGCCGTCGGGCACCGCGTATCTGCGGATCGGTCTACGCGTTTATGCAAGTGGCTCGACACGCGTGCAATCGCTGTTGCTCGGCCATCGCTCGCTTCTGCCAGCCGACTTGTTTGCGCAGGGACCTCACCTCGTTCTGACGAACCACTATCCGTCGTACGACGATCTATATCGCAACGCGTTCGTCCACAGCCGTGTACGCGCCTATCGTGAACAAGGTGTGCGCTGCGACGTGTTCCGCTTCCGTGATGAGCGGACAGCCGAGTATCAGGAATTCGAAAACGTCGATGTAATGACCGGCGGCGCGGATGTCCTCGAGCTTTTGCTGAAGACGGGCGGATACCGCTCGGTACTCGTGCATTTTCTCGATGATGCGATGTGGCGCGTGCTGAAGCCATATGCGGATCGTCTAAAGATCGTGGTATGGGCACACGGCGCCGATATTCAGCACTTCAAGCGTCGTGCATTCCTGTACGACGACGCCGAGCAGCGTACTGCGGCTGCCGCGAAGAGCGAGCGCCGCGTCGAGTTCTGGCGTGACGTATTGACGAACCGGCCACCGGCGCTGCATGTCGTATTCGTGTCGCAGTATCTTGCGACGACGGCGATGGAGGACCTTGGCATTACGTTGCCGGACGACGCATACAGCATCATCCATAACCCGATCGACACGACGCGGTTCGACTATGTGGAGAAGGACGTTGAACTGCGAACGAAGGTTCTGTCGATTCGACCGTACGCATCGAAGGTTTATGCCAATGACCTAAGCGTGGCTGCGATTCTCATGTTGTCAAGCAAGCCAGGCTTTGATCGTATGCAGTTCCATCTGATCGGGGACGGTGCGCTTTTCGATGAGACCGTTGCACCGCTTCGGGAATTTCCGAATGTCCGTATTGAGCGGCGCTTCCTGACGCAGTGCGAGATCGCCGACTTGCACAAGGACTACGGCGTGTTTCTGTGCCCGTCCCGGATGGATACACAAGGGGTTTCGCGAGACGAGGCGATGGCGTCGGGCCTCGTTCCGGTGACCAATGCTGTCGCAGCGATTCCGGAATTTGTCGACGAATCAAGCGGGGTACTCGCGCCGGCTGAAGACGTGCACGCGATTGCCGAAGGGCTTCTCGCCCTCGCGGAGAACCCTCGATTGTTTGCTGACATGAGCGCGCGTGCGGCGCGCCGCGTAAGAATGCAAAGTGGTCACGATCTGGTAATCCACCGCGAGATCGCGTGCTTTGCGAACGGTGTGGACGCAGCCGGCCGGGAAGCGGGCCAGATTGTGTAACGGATCGGCATCTTGTGCAGGAGTCCGACCGTATGCACGAACACACAGGAAAATAATGGCGAAGGGGATTGCTTGATACGTCGAGTTGCACCGTCGCCGGCAATTGTTGCGGGGAATGATGGTTGACCAATACATGGATCGCGTCGTACTGAGCGAAAAAAACTCGATGATCTATTGTGCCGCACAGGTGGCGAAGCGGACATCGATCGAGTTCGGCGCAACGATTGCAGGTGGGCTGCCAGACGGCACGAATCTGATTCTTCTTATCAGCGGTGATGCGTTGACCGAGCAACACGCAACGGAGATTGGATTTGTGCCCACTAGGGGCGGCTACTATCAATACCTGAGACCGTCCGTAAACGGTGACTTGCTGCGTCACGCGTTCGAAATCCTGCCCGAGGTCCGGTCGATCGGCATCCGCCTCTGGGGGGTTGGTGTTCCGCCGGTTATCCTGGACGACCTTCGGGTGACCGGGGCTACCGCGGAGGAGGTCAGGTTTCTGTCCGCACGCGCACGTCGAATTGTGCGGCGATGGGATCCACTCGTTTCACAACCACAGCGGCCGTTGGCTGCTAACCTTCTGCTTGCAAGGCACGCATGCGGGCCTGCATGCATCGTGCATTGCAACAAGTGGTTCGAATCAATGGACGGTTACGAAGCCCGGACGAAACTTTCCGAATTCGGGCGAGATGACGTCTATGTCGAACGCGATACCGGCGAGCTCATCCCGGCGAGCATTCAACGTGCTCGGCCTGCGATGCTCGAAATCCCTGAGTCGATCGACGAATACTGGGCTGGGATAGGCGATAAATCCCGCAACATGGTTCGCAAAGCACGGCGACTCGGGTACGAATTTCGCGAGGTCGGTCCAGGAAGCTACGATCAAGACATCTACGAGATCCGGACGTCGGATCCGATGCGGCAGGGACGCCCTATTCCGGACTACTACTATTCGAATCCACCGGTGCACGTTCTTGCTCCGAGTCGAGTTGGCTGCCGGTTGCATACCGAGAAATTTTACGGAGTATTCAAAGACGGCCGGCTCGTTTCATATGTGACGCTCTTCCTCTTTGGAGAACTCGCTCAGGTCAATCATTTGTTGTGCCATCAGGCCCATTCGAGCAGTGGTGCGATGAATCTCAATGTGTTTCACGTCGTAGACGAACTCATCAGGCATCAGCCCGAGGTGAAATGCCTGAACTACCTATACATAGGGCAGTCCAGCGGCGGTATCAATCATTTCAAGAGGAGTGTCGGTTTCCGAGAGGCGAGTGTCATGACGTACGACAGCGTCGTGGAACTGTATGCGCAACGGAAACACAATCCATCGCTCACGGCCAATCCGGCAGTGCAGGAGAAGCAGGCTGTCGGGATGAAGCCGAAGGCGTCCAGCTGGGCATTCTTGCGCGAACGCGTGAGCGGTGACGTCATGACGGCGATCGAAAGTCGGCTGGGGCGGCGAGTCGCGCGCTTGCCGATGCCGGTATATCAGGAGTTCGAGCGTTACCTGTCGCGTGGATTGAGCGAGACGGTAATTGACTGGATGGAGGGCAGTTGCTTTGCCATTCCATTTCCTGACCGTATTCCGAATGCTGAGGACGCGCTATGCGGCTATATGCGCCGGCGTTTCAAGTCCAGTCCCATTACCGACCGCGGTTTCGAGACCGCGTTCAAAGGCAGCGATTTTCGTGCACTGGGGTACTTCCAGGTCAGCGATGATGAATCCCTGTTCTTCAGAGGGTTGCTGGTAGTAGAAAAAGTGACGTGCGTGGGACAGAGCAACGTTCGAGGGCTGAGCGAGGTTTTCCATCGGTTCGGGAAGAGCGGATTGCGTGCGGATTCGGTAGCGCAAAAGAAGTCGCAGGGAATATTCGTGACGCGTGACGTATTCGTTTCGTCGGTTTCCGATCTCGCGTCAAATCTCGATCGAATCGACCTTGCCGACGAGTATCAGCCTCTGTCGAACGACTGGCTGATCGGCAGCAATGTGAAGATGAGTTTTCCGTATGCAAGCGCGACTGTTGATGTGGACGTAAACCAGAAGTTCACCTGGGACGCGGAGTTGCCGAACAATTCGGTTCGCATGTGGTACTACTCGCTGATCTATATCGGACGACTGCTTGCGACGTTCAAGTCTTCAAACAGCAAGGCGGCGCTTGATTTGGCGCTGGCCTTGATATCGGACTATCTCGATTACGTGGCGACAGCGGAACATCGAGCCGGTGTCGATTCGATCGCCTCGGCCGATCACGCGACCGCGGAGCGCTTGAAGGTGATGCTTGCGCTGCATCAACTCATCAAGGGAATGAGCGAGCCGCGGGTCGTTGCATTGATGCCGAGATTGCTTGACGAGATGCACTATTGCGCGGAATGGTTGACCGAGGAAGCCAACCTTGGTGTGGGTAATCATCAGCTCATGGGATGCATGTCGCTGATCTATACCTATTCGCTTTTGGCAGACACGGTCGGATCCGTGTATCTCGACACCGCATTGCGTCGGGTACAGTCGTTGCTGGAGGAGTCGTTCGACAAGGACGGGCTGTGTAACGAAAACACGATCGGGTACCACAATTTCAATCTCTCGTTGTACGCTCGGATTCACGATGCGCTTGGAAAACTCGGGATCGCCGAAGCGGTCCGTGCGGATATCGAGCCGATACTTGAGAAGGCGATGCGGGCACTGCAACTCGCTATCTTCCCGAATGGTCTTATCCCGCCGATCGGTGATTCGCCGCGTTATGACTCTCGCGTAGCGTCACTTAACCAGTCGTTCTGCTTCTTCGAATCTGGATTTGCGGTTGTTAAACGTGACGATTTCTACATGTCGTTGATTTGTGGCGGGCGGACGAACTGGCACAAGCACATGGACGACACGGCGATTTACTTGCAGTACAAAGGCGAGGACGTATTCATTGACGGTGGCAGCTACTCGTACGATCAGCGCAATCCTCACACGCGCTGCATCACTTCGTCAGCAGGTCACAGTGGAGTGTTTCTTTCCCAGTTCGATGGATTGCCGCGATACGAACTGATTGCAAAGTACGGGCCGGTGACCGGCAGCATCCGACGGTTCGAGGAAAGCGAGGATGGTGTGCGCATCGAATGCGCGTACTCGGTACCAGGTTGTTGGACCAGCTTTCGACGATTCGTATACGTCCGTTGGGTTGGCGAGATTGTAATCGTGGACCAGGTCAGTTCGCCTAACCCGGAGGCTGCAGTCCAGCGTTATTTGCTCGCGCCCGGTGTTGCCGCGCACGCCGAGCACGGGATCATTCGACTCATCGGCGAAACGTTTGAGGGTGCAATTATTCATTCGTCGCGGAATGTCGATTTTTATCGGGGCGAGCAGGGTGAAAAAGTACGAGGGTGGAGCACCTACGATTTCGGTGAAATCTCGCCGACGACCGGCATAGACCTGCGCGACGGAAGCGTGACAGGTGAGTTTTCGTCGATTGTTCTACTGGATGGCACCGGTCCGGAGAGCTGTTCGGAGCAGGCGCGCGCGTTTTCGAACAAATCAGACCCGTTCTTCATGAATTGACCCGGGAATACAGGATCCCGCGTTGCCCTTACCCGATTTGCGATCTCGACCCATGTTGAAGGACATTCCGAATTGTTACCATTCGCCCGTCGGTATTCAGCTCTCCGATACCGGCACGCCATTCATGCTCGACGTCACGGGCGTGACACGCTTCTCGGTTTGCATGGATCTCGATTGCGGACCGAAGACGACGGCCAATCGCGCCCTGGTTCAAGTGGAGTTCAGCGAGGTGCCGGAGGAGCTCGAACGGTTCGGGCTTGTGCGCTCCCATCACGGGTGGTGGTACCGGTATGTCCCGACCCATGCTGGGCGCGTGTCTATCGACTGGGAATTTGCGCAAGCCGTGCCATTCTCGGGCACGGTACGTTTCAATATCGTGACGTGGAACGCGGATGATTGCATTCGTCTCATGTCGTTCGTCGCGTGGACGAGCCCTTCGGTAACTGGGCTCGGGGAGCGTTACGCATCATCGCGCGATGCCGAACGATATCCGCCGAAAATCTGGGCGAGCATCAGTGAATTTTTGGCTGCGCCTACGCTTCCGAGTTCCGCACATATCATTCCGGTCAATGACCTGATGGTCGAGTTTCTGCTCGTCGACCGACACACACCGGCTCTGTTTTGCTTTCTCCACGGAAACGCGCCTCGATCGGACGTTTTCAAGCTACCGATTTTCAGCGGTGTTTCGATGATGAACGACGTGAACAGTTCCGTTCTCATCTTCTCCGACCCTGCGCTATTGCTTGATCCGGGGCTGACACTGGCATGGCACGTCGGCACGTCGCCGACGCCGCTTCAGTATCTCTATGAGTTGATCACGAGAAAGGTTCGGTCTGTTCTCACTCCTGAGCGGATCGTATTCTGGGGCGGGTCCGGAGGCGGCTTCGCATCATTGTATCTGTCGACGAGATTTGCCGATTCGACCGCGTTCGTGTGGAATCCGCAAACTTCGATTCTGGCGTTCGAAGAGACATCGGTACGGAACTTCGGTCGTGTCTGCTTCGGCACCGACGATCTCGAAACGCTCAGAGGGCGTCTCGAAGACATTGCAGTCGCCGATCTATGGCAGGTCTACGGAAAGTCCGAAAATCGGGTGATCTATCTGCAGAATTTCACTGACTGGCATACGGACCATCACCTGAAACCCTTTCTGGAGAAGACGGGCTTCCATGGTGTTCGTGGAAGCGAATTTTGGGGCTGGTTGGGGGACAGGTTTTTTCTGCATCTCGGAAACCAGGCTCAAGGTCACGAGCCACCGCCGAGAGACACTATCAACGCATTCCTGGTCAAGCTGGCACATGCGGGTCCAGACCAAATCGAGACGGTCAAGTTCGCCGCGCGTTAAGCGTTGCAAGACGCTAGGGTATTGCTTGAATCGCAAGAGTACGATACGGGTCCGCCGACCTGTGAACGATGAATACGACGTGGTATCGCTATGAACGAAGCATGGATTGATCGGGTAGTACTGAATCGTGGTCGTGGAACACTGAGCGGTACATTCAGTGTCGAGCACAAGAGCTCCGTGCGCCTGTCTGCGGCGATCGGCTGGACTCCGCCGGAAAAGGGCAACATGCTCTTCGTGATCACGGGCGAGCAACTGACCGAAACGAAGGCCGCGGAGATCGGTTTCGTGAAGACGTCGTTCGGCTTCTACAAGTACCTGTTGCCATTCATCGAGGACGGGCGGATCGATTTCGAATTTGATGTGCTTCCCGAAGTGACGGGGTTCCAGATTCGTGCGTGGAACATGACGACACCCGTCGTTCTCGATGATGTGGTTTTGACGAGTGAGGGCGCCGTACCGGCATTTCCTGGGTCATCGCGACAAGTCATGAAGAAATGGCACGCGAAGACGGCGGACGGAAGCCGGCCGTTGACTGCGAATTTCCTGATTCGACACTCTGGATGTGGTTTCCATTGCGTTGCTCATTGTCATCGCTGGTTCGAATCGATGGATGAGTTCTCCGTCCGGTCGAAGAGTACGGCATTCAGCCGCGATGATGTCTATGTGGAGACTCAGACGGGCGAACTTGTTCCGGCTTCGTTGCAGCGGGCGCAGCCCGCTTTCCTCGACGTCCCGGCCTCGCTAGACCGGTATCTGAAAGTGATTGGCGACAAATCGCGAAACATGATCCGGAAGGCTCGCAAGATGGGCTACGAGTTCAGGGAGATTTCTCCGGAATCGCTCGGGCAGGACATCTACGAGATTCGAACGTCGGATCCGATGCGGCAGGGGCGGCCCATCTCGGAATATTTCCACACGAACCCTCCGCAGTACGTGACCGCTCCCAGCTTGATCGGCTGCGAGCTTCACACCGAGAAATTCTTCGGTATTTTTCTGGGTAGCCGGTTGGTGTCATACATTACCGTGCTGCTGTTCGGTGAATTTGCGCAGGTCAATCACATCCTTTGCCACAAGGCTCATGTTGCAAACGGCGTAATGAATCTGAACGTCATGCATATGGTCGATGAACTGATCAGACACCATCCGCATGTGAAGGCGGTGAATTACATGTATATCGCCGAGCATGCCAACGGAATCGATACATTCCGGCGCAGCGTCGGGTTCGCGTCACGGGGATTTCTCGTGTACGACGGTGCGTTGGCATTGTTCGACGACGATCGTGATCGCTCCACTTCTACCGCTGCAGACGAGTCTGCCATACGGCCGGCAGGCAAGAAGAAGGAGCGGTTTCGGTTACCGGAGTGGACATTCATTCGTGAGTCGATCAGTTTCGATGGCGCGCTCAAGTGTATGGAAGAGCGGGTTGGGCGCACGGTCACCCTGTTGCCTGAGCCGGCTCCGGAGCGATTCGTCGAGTGTATCGGCAAGGGGCTTTCGACCTCGGTCCTGGCACAGCCAGCAGGGGCGGTTATCGGCATACCGTTTCCTAGCCGCGGTGGCCGGGATCTCGCAGACGGTGTAGCTGAGTATCTGCATCGGCGCTTCAAGGGCGTGCCGGTCGGAAATGATGGCTTTCAGGCTGGCTTCAAAGGGGGCGAACTGCGTGCGATTGCATTCTTCGAAGTCGCCGAGTGGGCTGAGGACTTCTGCGATGGATTTCTGTTGCTCGAGAAGGTAACTGAACTGCCAGATGCGACGGTAGATGCTGAAGGAGAGAATGAAGCACGTGTAATGGATGCCGCCAGCTTCCTTGCGGCAACGGCCGATCGTCCACCCAGGCTGGATCTGATTCGGCTGGTCAACGACTATCAGCCGCTTGCCGAAGGCTGGCTAAGCGACGGCGTCGCGCAGATGTCGTTCATGGCAGGAGCCACGCGGGTCGAAGTCGGAATGAATGCGCGCTTTCCGTGGAATCACAAGTTCGCATTGAATGCCGACCGGATGTGGTATTACTCGCTCGCTTATATCGGCCGCCTGCTCGCGACGTGGGCGCAGACGCGGGATGTGGCGGCACGGCAGATGGCGATAGCACTGATCTCGGACTTCATGAGCTTCACGGCATCTCCGGAGAATCGACGGATGATCGGCAGCATCCCGTCTGCCGATCATTCAGCCAGTGAGCGTTTGAAGGTACTGCTGACCTGCCATCAGATGGTCGAGGAGGCTGGTGCAACGGAGTCAGCTGCATTCCGGATGCGTCTGTTGCAAGAAATCCATCGATGGGCCGAATGGATTTCCGACGACCGTAATTTGGGCGTCGGCAATCACAAGCTGATGGGTGCGATGTCGCTGATCTATGTGTATGCATTATTGAACGACGGGGCCGGCCAGGGTTATCTGGACATTGCTGCCGATCGGATTCTGTCGCTGGCAGATAATTCGTTCGACAAGGACGGACTATGCAACGAAAACACGATCGGCTATCACAATTTCAATCTGTCGCTCTACAGGAAGTTGCGGGCGGTGCTCGCGAACCTAGGGATCGCCGATTCCTTGTTCGAGAAGATTGATGCACTGATCGTGAAGGCATCTGGTGCGCTCGAACTGTGTGTGCTCCCAGACGGTAAAATTCCGCCGATCGGTGATTCGCCGCGCTACGATCTCGGGTTGCCGTCGCGAGACGGTACATTTTGCTTTTTTGAGTCAGGTTTTGCCGTAGTGAAGCGGGACGGTCTCTATTTCTCGTTGGTATGTGGCGGCACGACGGAGTGGCACAAGCAGATGGACGATTCGTCGATCTATCTGCAATACAACGGAGTCGACGTCGTGGTTGATGCAGGCAGTTATTCCTACGACCAGAGCGATGCGTATTCGCGGTGTGTCACGTCGACCACCGGCCACAGCGGTATCGTGCCGGCTCTGCTTGACGGCTTGCCGCGTCATGAAGTCCAGTCGAAATTCGGGCCGGTGTCCGGACGGATCGAGCGTTTCGAGGAGTCGGATGACGGCGTCCGTATTGCGTGTACTTATACCGTGCCGGGATGCGATACGACGCTTAATCGCTACGTGTTCGTCGCGCAATCCGACGAGGTGGTTGTGGTGGATACGTTCGACGCGCCGGACGCAGCCGATGTCGTGCAACGTTTCGTGCTCGGCCCCGAACTCACCGTGCTGTCCGACGATGGGGGTATTCGCCTGACCGCGCCGTCGTTTTCCGGCACCCTCAGGAATCACGGGGCAAATGCCGATATATACAAGGGCCAGACCGAAGGCAAGGTTCGTGGCTGGACTGCATTCGAATTCGGTCGGGTCGTGCCGACCATCGGTATTGATTTGCGGTCGGCGAACGCGGAGCGGGTGTATTCGACGATCATTCGTCTTGACGATGACGGATCGAACCGATGCTCTGAGGCGGCATTGAATTTCGCAGAACGCGCGGACCCGTTCTTTGGAGCGATCGTGGCGTGATTGTGTGGCTACAACAATAGCAAGTACGAGGAAAAATGGATGGCGCGCAGTAACCCGAAGCTTCTGATTCACGGAAGTTGCGTAAGCCGAGACGCCTTTACAGATCGATATCCGCAAGCAGCGCGATACGAGCTGGCGGGCTATCTTGCGCGCAGCTCGCTGGCGGCAGCGTTTTCGCCGGGCGTGGTCGAGAACGTCGACTTCGACGCAATTGTGTCGCCGTTTCAGCGCAGGATGGTTCAATCGGACGTCACGCATGGGCTGGCTGCAACACTGACGGGCGGTGTGTTTGATTTTCTGTTGATAGACCTGATCGACGAACGGTTCAGCGTGTTTGTGGACGAGCGGGGGGCAAGTTGCACCGTGTCGGGCGAGCTGCTGTCATCCGGATTCGAGGCAGGCAAGCGACGCGGCACGGTCATCAAGCCGTTTACTGATGCATTCTTCGACCGATGGGAAGAGGGGTGGCGTACGTTCGTCGCGATGCTGGATGCGCAAGGCAGGCTGAAGGCACTTGTCGTCAACGAGGTGTACTGGGCGCAAGTGTGCTCCGACGGCACCGATTTCGCACCGGCATATTCGCAGAATGACATTGCGCAGGCGAACGCCTTCTTGCACAGGCAATATGCACGGATGCGACAGGATCTTACCGACGAACAGTTTCTCCAGTTCGATCCGAAGTTGCTTGTCGGTGCAATCGATCATCAGTGGGGGAAAAGCCCGTTCCACTATGTGGGTGAGTATTACACCAGCCTGCTCGATCGTATCGAGCGGTATGTGACGCAGGTCGGATCGACGGTTGAGAGGACTTCCGACAAGCAGGAGAGCAGCGTGGGTTTTGTAAGATACGTCCAGGACAAGCTGCGATTGGCCGGGAGCCGGTTTCGTCACGAGGACGTGACGCCGGTGACGGCGTGGTTTAGCGATCGGGTAACGTTGCAGAAGGCGATGCAGGGGCTGGAAGCGAGTGTGCGTGCGACGGCACCGGCTCGCATCCGGTTCAGTGCTATCGTCAACGGTGACCTGTCCGGAAACCGCAACCTGCTGCTGGTCGTCGACGGCGAAAATCTGGTCGACGCCGACATGCACGCAATGGGATACATGAAGTCGTGGGTCGGTTACTTCCGGTATCTTAAGAGCGATATGCGTGACGACAGGTTGAGCACGGAAATCGTGGTCGATGCCCGGATCACGTCGGTCAAGGTGCTGACGTGGAACTTTGATGGTCCTGTTGTGCTCGCGGACGTGAATTTCGAGTCGGGTGGTGCTGTGCTCGACAGTCCGGCGCTGACGGCGAAGCGGAAAGACAGCACGCAGCCGGTCAACATCACGCGCCAGCCCGCGATTCGCGCCAACCTGATGCTCAGAAAGCATCGGTGCGGACCGGAATGCATCGTTCATTGCGACAAGTGGTTCACGTCGATGGATGCGTTCGCTTCCCGGCACGACGTCACGCGATTCGGACGTGAGCCCGTATTCGTGGAGGCGGCGAGCGGCGAACTGATGCCTGCAAGCCTGCAGAAGGCGAACCCAGCGTTCCTGTCGATTCCGGATACGGTGGATACGTATCTGCGTTCGATCGGGGACAAGTCGCGGAACATGATTCAGAAAGCGAACCGTCTTGGCTATCGCTTTCACGAGGGCGGTCATGCGGGGTTTGAACAGGACATTTACGAGATCCGCACGTCTGACCCGATGCGGCAGGGGCGGCCGATCCCCGAGTACTACTATTCGAATCCGCCAGTCTATGTGCTGAATCCGAGCGCAGTTGGCTGCGAATACCACACCGAGCGCTTTTTCGGAATCGTGCACGACGGCCATCTCGTTTCGTACATTTCGCTTTTCATGTTCGGGGAACTCGCCCAGATCAACCATATTCTCTGTCACAAGGAACACGTGAAGAACGGGGTCATGAACCTGAACGTTTTTTACGTCGTGAAGGAACTGATCGAGAAATTCCCTTGGGTCAAATCGATCAATTATCTCTATGTCGTTGACGACGGGATGGGCATCAACCTGTTCAAGCGAAGCGTCGGATTCCGGTCGCAGCGCTTCATGGCGTATGACAGTGCGCTGGACGCGATCCAGTATGCAGAGACCGAACACGACGTACAAGCCGATGCGGTACCCGACGCGCCGCGAGAAAGTCAGAAGCCGCGCGTAAAACTGGGGAAGTGGGAATTCGTACGGGCGTCTGTGCAGCGTGAGTCACTGGTGAAAAGGCTTGATTCATTGCTTGGTAGGCCGTTGGTCAGTGTGGCACATCCGGTCGACGGCGATTTTGCGAGGTTCTGCTCGGTCGGCATCGGCGAGAGTACGGAGTCTCACCCGGTTGGTGCGTGCTTTCTGGTGCCGTTCCCGAGTCGGGCTGTCGAAGAGAGTCATCCGGAAGTGGCGCGCTATTTAGCCAAACGTTTCAAAGGCAATCCGATTCCAGATGACGGGTTCTCAGTAGGGTTCCGTGGCGGTAACTTGAGGGCACTAGCCTATTTCGGCATCGAAGAGGATGCGGCGGATCTGTTCGACGGTGTGCTGGTGCTAGAGAAGGTGGCGTGATGCACGGTCGAGTCGTTGCAGAACAGTCTCGGATGTCGTTGTGTGTCAATCGGCAGGTGCGAATTTGAGTGCCGGAGTGCATCCGACCATCGCGCTAGTTGCAGATGGGCTGACGTCGTCGAGTCTAGTATTCGATGGTCGAATCATTCCGCTTGGTCCGCGTGATTATCATTGGCGGCTGGCATTTGCACGTCCGGATTACCTGCTCGTCGAGTCGGCGTGGTCCGGGTTGCGCGACAAGTGGAAGTATCGGATCGCGGCTTATCCTGATCATCCCGAGCGCAACAATCATGCGTTGGTACGGCTCGTGGCGGCGGCGAGGGATAGGGGCATCCCGACGGTGTTCTGGAACAAGGAAGATTCCGTTCATTTTGATCGTTTCGTGAACAGTGCGAAGCTATTCGATCACGTATTTACGGTGGATGCCAATGCTGTGCCGCGGTACAAGGCCGTGATGGGCGAGCATGCTTCAGTTCATACGCTGATGTTTGCAATTCAACCCCGAACACATGGCTTTACGGGCTTCGATTTCAAATTCCGGCGCGCGAATTTCGTCGGCAGTTACAGCAGCGAAGTTCACGCGCGCCGCCGTACATGGCAGGACACACTATTCGGCGCGGCGTGCCGGAGTGGGCTTGGGCTGACGGTTGTCGACCGCAACTCGAACCGCAAGGCAGCCCATTACCGGTTTCCCGTACTCGACGGACTGGATGTGCGGCATGCCCTCCAGCACGAGCAAACGGCCCAGATGTATCGCGATTACGTTGTGTCCTTGAATGTGAACACCGTCGAGGATTCGCCGACGATGTTTTCCCGGCGTCTCGTCGAGATTCTCGGCTGCGGCGGTATCGCGGTAACGACGCCGGCGCTGTCGGTCGATACGATGTTCGCAGACTTTTGTCATGTCGTCCGAAGTGACGAAGAGGCAGGTGAGTTGTTTGCACGTCTGTGTGGCGGTCCGTCCCGCGACGATCTCGAACGCGCGCGTGCTGGAGCGGCCCATGTCGCTCAGCACCATACCTGGCAGCACCGTTTGCGCCAGATCGAGGAGGTGTTGCGATAGTGGGCGCGATGACACCGGACGTGTGCGAACGTCTGCCGTTTCGTTTTTGGCGGCGATGTGCGGCGAGCGTGCAAAAAGGAGGGCGGAAGCGGGTGCTGGTCCTCGGAGATTCACACGTCCGTGTATTCGAGCACGCATGGTTTGTGTTGCTGTTGCCGCAAGTGCAGTTCGACGTCGAGTACGTTCCAGGTGCGACGGCGATTGGAATCGACAACCGGCACTCAATTACATCCGCGTTGCTTCGATTCACGAATCGTCTGCATTCTTCGAGCCACGATTGGGTCCTGCTCAATCTTGGCGAAGTCGACACGGCTTATTCTCTGTGGAAACTGGTTGAATTTCGTTCGTGCCCGATTCCGGTATTGCTCGATGAGGCAATTCGCAATTATTGCGATTTCATCACCGAAGTCGCCGAATCGCATCGCGTCGCAGTGCTCAGTGCTCCGTTGCCGACGCTAGCCGATCAGGCTGCGCCGCATGATGAGACGGCTGCCGTTCGCCAGCAGGTCGCGGCGACGCAACGCGAGCGTACCGAGCTGGCCCGCGAATTCAATGCCCGTGTGAAGGCCTTCTGTATCACGCATGGGGTGCCCTACCTCGATTCGAGCCAGGACGCACTCGGGGCAGACGGTCTCGTGAAGTCTTCATGGAAGCATACGCGCCGATTCGATCATCACTATGCACGTGGGCCGTATGCGCGTAGCCTCGTGCGACAGCTCAAGGTCCTTTTTGCTGGGCGTTCCGTCGGGTGTGAGGCAGACCGACGTGAGGTCCGGTTATGAGTTCGCCGTCTCGCTGGATCGTTCCGCTCCAGAGCGTCGGTTTATGGTCCTGGTGCGGCACGAACCCGTGGCTCGACGGGACCGTCGAATGCGGTCTGCCCTGGCGGCGTGCGGGTGGCGCCTCCGGCATCGTCGGCTGGGGCCTTCGCGAAAGTGGCAGGCGTGCCGAGGTATGGGCGGCCCGGGAAGGCGTGGACGTGCTGCGCCTCGAAGACGGTTTCCTCCGCTCGGTCTCGCTTGGCGTACTCGGCGACACTGCACTGTCGATCGTCATCGACGACCTCGGAATCTACTACGATGCCCGCCGCCCGTCTCGTCTCGAGGCGCTGGTGAAAGCGTCGATCGCGACGGCGGGCGACGCCGCACACACGTCTTCGAACGAATCGAGCGAAGCCGGTCGGGCGATCGCGCTGATCGTCAGCCACGGCCTGTCCAAATACAACCACGCCCCTGACTTCGTGCCGCCGAAAGACTGGCGCGACGACGCAGTCCTGGTCATCGACCAGACGCGTGGCGACGTTGCGGTCAGCCTCGGCGGTGCCGATGACACGTCGTTCCGCGCGATGCTCGCCGCCGCGCTCGCCGAAAATCCCGGCAAACCCGTCTGGATCAAGACCCATCCTGACGTGATGTGCGGCAAGAAGTCCGGCTATCTCGTCGACGAAACGTTCAGTGACCCGCGCGTGCGCCTGCTGCCCGCCGACGTCAGCCCGCCGTCGTTGTTGAAGCGGGTTGGCAAGGTCTACGCCGTCTCGTCCCAGATGGGCTTCGAGGCGCTGCTGTGCGGCAAGCCGGTCGTGACGTTCGGGCTGCCATGGTATGCCGGCTGGGGGCTCACCGACGACCGGCATGTGGATGCCCCGGTTGTCGCAGCGCGCCGCGGCAGCGCGACGCTGCACCAGTTGTTCGGCGCTGCGTACCTGCAATATTGCCGGTACGTCAATCCGGAAACCGGCAAGCGCGGCACGATCTTCGACGTGATCGCCTATCTTGCGAAGCAACGCCGGTTGAACGAAGTGACTCGAGGCGAACTCGTGTGCATCGGGCTGAGCCTGTGGAAACGCAGCGTGGTGGCGCCGTTTCTGCGGCACGGCGGCGCCCGCGTGCGTTTCGTCGATACACCCGCGGCCTTGCGACGACTGCCGCCGGATGCATCGCGGCGTGTCGTCCTGTGGGGCGCGCGGCATCCCGAGAGTGCGGCAGTCGCGCAAAAGCTGGGCTTGCCCGTGCTGCGCATGGAGGACGGCTTTATCCGCTCGGTCGGTCTCGGTTCGAACCTGATCGCGCCGTTGTCGCTCGTCGTCGACGATCTCGGCATCTATTTCGATCCGCGCACGCCGTCGCGACTCGAAGCGATCCTCGAGCGCGGCGGCTTTGACGATGCCGAGCTTGCCGAGGCCCATACCGTGCGCACCGCGCTGGTCGATGCGCGCATCGGCAAGTACAACGTCGGCGAAGGCGGTGTCGCGTTGCCGTCGCCGCGGCCGGCAAAGGTGATACTGGTGCCGGGCCAGGTCGAAGACGATGCGTCGATTCGCACCGGTTCGCCGTGGATCTCGACGAATCTCGACCTGCTGACGGCGGTGCGGGCCGCGCATCCCGATGCGTTCATCGTTTTCAAGCCGCATCCCGATGTCGTCAGCGGCAACCGCAAGGGGGCGATTGCACCGCATGAGGCGCTGCGGCTCGCCGACGTAGTGGCGCCCGAGTCCGACGTGATCGCATGCGTCGAGCAGGCCGACGAGGTGCATACGATGACCTCGCTCACCGGTTTCGAAGCACTGCTGCGCGGCAAGCGCGTCGTTTGCTACGGTGCGCCGTTCTATGCAGGCTGGGGGTTGACGCACGATGTTTTCGGGAACGCGCCGCACCATGGGCAGCGTGCGGCAATCGAAAGCGCTTCACGCGATTCGCATCCGGTCTGGGCGCGCCGCCGCCGCCGGTTGATGCTCGACGAACTGATTGTCGGTACGCTGCTGCGCTATCCGCGTTATGTCCATCCGGGTTCCCGCGCCGCGATTGACGCACATTGTGCGATCGCACTTTTGCACGCACAGCGGCAGTCGGTGGGGCAGGGGAAGTTGCGGCGAAACCGGCTGATGCAACAGTCCGGGAAGGTAAAAATGTGGGCGCGGACGACTTATATGGAATATCGGGATTCGGCGCGCAAGAGGCTTTATATGTCGCTTCAGCGCTGGCTTGCGAAGCTCTAGCCCGCGGGCCTCGGTAGCCCGTGCAGTGCAAAGCCCGGTGGCGGCATCTGGCAAGGCCAATCTGCGATAGCGTCTTTCGAACCTTCGCGGTTGTAAGGATATCTTGTAAAACGATACAATCGTTCACCTATAAATCCGGGGTAAAAATAAGGGCGGGAATAGTGGTTTAACGGCCGGCGCATAGGGTGTTTATCTCAAGCACGTGCGTAAAAATATTGAAAAATGAAAAATCTTATTAATAATGCGACGCTCTTTTCTGGTTCTGCAGGGCACGGCATCGCCGTTCTTTAGCCGGCTTGCCGATGCGCTGCGGAGCCGGGGCCATCGTGTTCGCAGAATCAATTTCTGTGGGGGGGATCTGGCTTATGCAGGAAGTGGCATGGCCAGTGATTACGCGGCGCATCCTGACGAACTTGCCGCGTGGTATGCGAGTTTGCTTCGCACCGGCGACGTGACCGATGTGATCCTGTTCGGCGACTGCCGGGCCATTCATCGGCCCGTGCATGCGGCTGCACGCGATTACGGCGTGACTGTTCACGTATTCGAAGAAGGGTATGTTCGTCCGCACTGGTTGACGCTCGAACGTCACGGCGTCAATGGCCGTTCGTTGTTGTCGCGCGATCCGGCCTGGTATCGGGACCGGCGCAGCGTCACGCCGCCGCGCGATCTCGGGCAAGCGACCGGGTACCGGCTGGCCGTGCGCGCATATCACGACATGCGCTATCGCGCGGCCAATACGCTGTATCGCGCGCGTTTCCCGAATTACCGCAGCCATCGTCCGCGCAACGGATTCGTCGAATACGCGGGGCTGGCGGCACGTGCGCTCAAGCAACCGCTATTCGAGCGCGAGGCGGCTCAGGTGACGCGTCGCCTGCTCGCTGGTCGCCCGTATTACCTGTTTCCGCTCCAGGTCAATGCGGACGCGCAGATCGTCCATCATTCACCGTTCAACGGTGTGCGCGAATCGATCGACCTCGTGCTGCAGTCGTTCGCGGAACATGCACCGGACGGACACGATCTGCTGATCAAGAATCATCCGCTGGACACGGGCCAGTTCGATTATCGCAGCCATGTCCGGCAGCTTGCGTGCACGCTCGGCATCGCGGAGCGTGTGTCGTTCATCGACGCTGGCCATCTTCCGACGCTGCTCGACCATACGCGCGGCGTGGTGCTGGTGAACAGCACGACCGGCATGTCGGCGCTTTACCACCATTGCCCGCTGATTGCCTTGGGCGTGGCGATCTACGACATCCCGGGGCTGGCGTGGCAGGGCGGGCTCGACAGTTTCTGGGAGCATGCCGAGCGACCGGACGAGGCGTTGTTTCAGGTTTTCCTGGATTACGTCATCCATCACACGCAGATCAACGGCGATTTCTATACGGATACCGGCATCGGCATGGCCGTGACGGGTGCCGTGCGGCGTCTGGAGGCCGCTAGCGTGGAGGTCAGTCATGCGTTCGCGTAGCGCAAATCATGTCGTGATCACGGGTGCGAGCGCTGGGCTCGGGCGCGCGCTTGCGTTGAGCTTCGCGGCACCTGGTGCCGTCATCGGGCTGACCGGCCGCGATGCCGCGCGCCTCCACGATGTGGCGGCTCTCTGCCGTGCACGCGGGGCGACGGTCGAATGCGGTCGCGTCGACGTGTGCGACGCCGACGCAATGCGTACCTGGCTGGACGCGTTCGACGATGCGTATCCGATCGACCTGCTGATCGCGAATGCAGGCGTCGCGAGCACGCTCGCACACGCCGGCGACTGGGAGGACCTCGAACGCACGGCAGCCGTGATCGATACGAACCTGTACGGTACGCTGCATGCGGTGCTGCCGGTCATCGCCCGCATGCGCACGCGTCGCCGCGGACACATTGCGATGGTCAGTTCGCTCGCGGCACTGCGCGGGATGGCGATTTCGCCGGCGTATTGCGCAAGCAAGGCCGCGCTGAAGGCCTATGGCGACTCGGTACGGCCGGTGCTCGCGCGAGACGGCATCAGGATGTCGATCGTACTGCCCGGTTTTGTAAAGACCGCGATGAGCGATGTCTTTCCCGGCGACAAGCGGTTCATGTGGTCGGCCGACCGTGCGGCAGGGCATATTCGTAGCGGCCTTCTCGCGGGGCGCGCGGAAATCGCCTTTCCCGGTACGCTCGCATTCGGAATGCGCCTGCTGGCGCTGCTGCCGGCGCGGCTCGCCGATGCGATTCTCGGCAAGCTGTCGTATCTGCCGCGCGAGGGCAGCTAGCGTGTCCGGGATGCATGCACTCTTCTTTGCGACGGCGCTAGCCGCATCGTTCGGCTTCGACGCGATTGCGGTGCCGCGTGCGCCGTTGCGCAGAACCGTGCGAGCTGTGGTTCTGCATTTGCTGGCGGTGACGTTCGTCGCCGCGTGCGTGTTGGTCATCACGTCGCGCCCGGTGTTTTCCGCCGGCGTTGCGGCGGCTGTCGTGGCGCTGACGGCCGCCATCAGCAACGCGAAGTTCCAATCGCTGCGCGAGCCGTTTGTCTTTACCGATCTGAGCCTGTTCAGCCAGCTGTTCTCCCATCCGCGTCTTTATTTGCCGTTCCTGAACGTCGGAACTGTCATCGCGATCGCGATCGGCGTCGTGCTGCTCGTGGCAGGCTGCTGGCTCGATCGACCGGACGGACCGGCGCGTGTCGTCGCCGCGGCTGCCGCGCTAGCGTGCCTGCTGGCTGCGATGCCGGTGGCGGCGCGTCTGCCTTTGACGCTCGACGTGACCTTGGACCAGGGCCGGCACGGCTTCTTCGCAGTGTTCGTCGCCGGTCTCGTCAATGGCTTGCGGCCGGCTACGCTGAGGGCATTCGATGCGGCAGCCGGCACGAGCCGGTTCGCATCGGGGGCGCCGTCGCGCTCGCCCGACGTCATCGTGGTCCAGAGCGAGTCGTTCTTCGATATCCGGCGTGCGACGTCCGCGGTCGCGCCGTCGTTGCTGTCGGAGTTCGATCGCGCACGGCAGGAGGCCATCGCGCACGGTACCTTGGCTGTTCCCGCATGGGGGGCGAATACGATGCGCACGGAGTTTGCCGTCCTGACGGGCATTCCGTCGGAGCGACTCGGGTACGCGCGCTTCTATCCCTATGCGTTTCTGCGCAAAGCGTGTCCGTCGCTTGCGGGCTGGTTCAGGCGCGGCGGCTACATGACGCGCGCGATTCATCCGTACTACGCAGATTTCTTCGGTCGCGACCGCGTGTTTCCGTTGATGCACTTCGATGCATTCATGGATATACGCAGCTTCGATGGCAAGCTGCATGCAGGACAGTACGTCGCGGATGCCGCCGTTGCCGATGCGATTATCGACGCGCTCGACGCTCCGCGCGAGCAGCCGGTGTTCATTTTCGCGATGACGATGGAGAACCACGGGCCACTCCATCTTGAGTCCGTGGCAGCCGGCGAAGCAGCTCGCTATCATTCGCTCGGCGAAGGCGCCGAGTGGCGCGACCTGACCGCTTACCTGCGTCACCTCGACAACGCGAACCGGATGATCGGTCGCCTGCTCGATCATCTGCGGCATAGCGGGCGCGAGACGATTGTCTGTTTCTACGGCGATCACGTTCCTGCGATCGGGCATGTCTTCGATACGCTTGGCGTCACGCCCGATCGCAGCGACTACTTTGTCTGGAGAAACGATGTGCGAGCGGACATCGGCGCGCAGGATATCCGGGCAGAAGATCTGGGCCGAGTGTTGATGTCGGCCGTCACTTATTCGAACGAGCCGCGCGTGTGCGATCGCGATGCGCTGGCCAAATCAGAAAGAGCATGAACAAGCAAATAGCGATCATCGGGATGGCATGTCGTTTCCCCGGTGGAGTCGAGAGCCCCGACGACTTCTGGCAACTGCTGCGCGACCAGCGCGACGCGGTGACCACCATTCCGTCCGATCGCTTCGGCACGGCGTTCTACCAGCACCCGTCGAAACGCGAAGCCGGCAAGAGTTATACGTTCGCAGCCGGCGTTCTGAACGACGTGGCGGGTTTCGACGCAGCGTTTTTCGGCATTTCCCCGCGCGAAGCCGCGCAGATGGACCCGCAGCAGCGGTTGTTGCTCGAGCTCGCGTGGGAGGTGTTCGAAGATGCCGGTCTGCAACCCGCCGCAATGCGCGGCCGGGATTGCGGCGTGTTCGTCGGCATTGCCGGAACCGATTACGGTAGTCGAAACATGGACGATCTGAACACGATCGATCCCTATTCCGCGACCGGCAACACGCTCAGCATCGCATCGAACCGCGTGTCCTATCTGTTCGACCTGCGCGGGCCGAGCATGTCGGTCGATACGGCGTGCTCGTCGTCGCTCGTCGCGCTTCATCAGGCCGTTCAGGCGCTACAGTCGGGCGAGACGGCAATGGCGCTTGCCGGCGGCGTGAACCTGCTGTTGCATCCGTTCGGGTTCGTCAGTTTCTCGAAGGCGTCGATGCTGTCGCCGCGTGGCCGTTGCCGTGCGTTCGACGCGACTGGCGATGGCTATGTCCGCGCAGAGGGCGGGGCGTTCGTGCTGCTTAAACCGCTGGAGCAGGCACTGGCGGACGGCGACACAATTCACGCCGTCATCGCCGGGTCGGGCGTGAACTCGGACGGACATTCGCATGGCGGCATCAACGTGCCGTCCGCAGCAACGCAGGCGGATCTGCTGCGTGCCGTGTATCGGCGCGCGGGCGTCGATCCGCGCACGCTCGCATACCTCGAGGCGCACGGAACGGGCACTGCGGTCGGCGATCCGATCGAGGCGCGCGCGCTGATCGACGCGGTCTCCGGTGACCGGCCGGCATCCGACCCGTTGCTGATCGGTTCGGTCAAGACCAACATCGGGCACCTCGAGACGGCTTCGGGAATGGCGGGCCTGCTGAAGGCCGTGCTGTGCCTGAAGCATCGTGCGGTGCCGAGTTCGCTGCACTTCGAGAAGCCGAACCCCGCCATCGATTTCGACGGTGGCCGCCTGCGTGTGGTCGATCGCTATACGCCGATCGAGCGCGCCGACGCGCCGCTGGCGATCGGCATCAACTCGTTCGGCTTTGGCGGCACGAATGCACACGTGGTACTGATCGAGGCGGCGGGCGGCCAGGCATCGGGCGTGCGGCCGGCGGCAGCAACGGACGGCACGCCGCTGCCGCCGCTTGTGCTGACGGCGCGATCGCCGGATGCGCTGGCGACGCTTGCGTCACGTTATCTCGTCCGTCTACGCAACGGCGCTGCCTGGCCGGCGCTGGCGGCTACCGCGGCACGGCGCCGCCAATGGTTCGAACATCGTGCGGTCATCGCTCCGTCCGATCCCGACGAAGTGAATGAGGCGCTCGCGGCGCTTGCCGAACCGTCGACGCACGCGTTGCCGGCCTGCGTGGTGCAGGGGCAGGCGGCCGAAGGGGCATGGAAAGTTGCCTTCGTCTACGCGGGTAACGGTTGTCAGTGGGCCGGAATGGGCCAGCAGCTCTACGCACAGGACGCCGTATTCCGCGCGGCGCTCGACGAGGTCGATGCACTCTGGCGTGCGGACGGCAATGCGTCGCTCGTCGCCGCGATGTGCGAAGGCGTCGACGCCGAATGGCTTGCCGCGACCGAAAATGCACAGCCGTTGCTGTTCGCGATGCAGGTTGGCATCACACGGGTGCTGATGGCACGCGGCATCCGCTTCGACGCGACGCTCGGCCATAGCGTCGGCGAGATCGCTGCTGCATGGGCATCGGGCGCGCTGACGCTCGCCGAGGCCGTGCGCGTGATTCGGATCCGCAGCGGCGCGCAAGGGCTGACGCGCGGCGCGGGCCGGATGGCGGCGGCCGGCATCGGCGAGGCCGCGGCACGCGACTGGATCGCACGCCTCGATCTGGCGTCCGTCGTGGAAGTCGCGGGCACCAACAGCCCGGATGCGGTGACGCTCGCGGGCTCGCCGGCGGCGCTTGATGCGATCGGCGCCGCGCTCGCAGGCGCCGGCCACTTCTACCAGATGCTCGACCTCGATTACGCCTTCCACAGCAGCCACATGGACGCGATCGAATCGGCCGTGCGCGACGGGCTGGCCGATCTCGTGCCGCGCGAGACGCACACGCGGTTCGTGTCGACGGTGACGGGCGACACGTTGCCGGGCACCGCGCTCGATGCCGGCTACTGGTGGCGCAACATTCGCGAGCCGGTCCGCTTCGGCGAGGCGACCGCCTGCCTTGTCGACGATGACGTGCGCGTGTTCATCGAAATCGCGCCGCATTCGATCCTGCGTACCTACGTGAAACAGACGCTTGCCGCGCGCAAGCTGCCCGGAGCTGTCGTGCCGACGCTCAAGCGTTACCACGACACGGCGGAGATGCTCGCGCACGCGATCCTGTCGGCAGTCGCGCATGGCGCGCGCGTCGATCTCGACAGCTTCGTTCCGGATGCGCCGAAGGCCGCGCTGCCCACCTATCCGTGGCAGCGCGAGCGCTTCTGGCTCACGCCGAGCGTCGAGGGCTACGGTCTCGTGAACCGCCGCGTCGATCATCCGCTGCTCGGTTACCGCTTGCACGAGCATGCATTCGCATGGGAGAACCAGCTCGATCCGCAACGCGTGCCGATGCTCGCCGATCACGTCGTCGACGGCGGCGCGGCGTTCCCGGGCGCGGGCTACGTCGAAATGGCGCTCGCGGCGGCGCGAGCGTTCTTCGGTACCGCGGATGTCGCTGTCGAGAACCTCGAGATCCGCATGCCGGTCGTGTTCCAGCCGCAGCACGCGAAGCTGTTCCGGCTCGTGATCGACGTGCGTACGGCGTCGTTCACGATCGAAACGCGCGACCGGATGACTGACGGCCCGTGGAACCTCAACGTGACCGGGCGCCTGCTCGAAAGTGGCAACACGCTGAGTGTGGACAGTGCGCCCGACACGACGACGATCGTGCGTCTGCAGTCGCATCCGGCGATCTCCGGCGATGCGCTGTATGCCGCCACGAAGACGATCGGGCTGAGCTATGGTCCGGCCTTCCGCTGGGTGCGATCGGTGCGCGTGTCGGGCGACGACGCGCTGGCCGAACTCGGCGTGCCACCGAGTCTCGCCAATGCGCAGGCGCTGTCCGGTTACCTGCTGCATCCGGCGTTGATGGACAGCGGCTTTCATCCGCTGTTCGCCGTGCTCGCACAGGCAGGTGCCGCGCCCGACGATGCGCATGCGGCGTTCGTGCCGGTCCAGATCGGGCGAGTCGATTATCTGAGCGGCGAATCGGTTTGCCGCGTGCTCGCGCGGATCCATCGCCGCAGTCCGCACTCGATCGTCGCGTCTTTCGAGTTTCTCGATCAAGGCGGGAAGATCGTCGTGCGGCTGGCCATGTGCCGCTTCCGTCGCGTCGATCTCGCCGGACGGCGGCACGGTAAGCCCGCGCGCTTCGCCTACGTGCTCGAAGCGCGGCCGCAGCCGGCCGGATTCACGGCTGAGGCACTCCCGCTGCCGCAGGAACTCGTCACGCGTGCGAACGCGCAGGTGTCGGCGCAGGAAGACGTCGCGCGCCGTACGCGGCACCTGGCCGAAATGCTGCCGCTTCTCGACGTGCTCGCGGGGCTGCATGCGCTCGAAACGCTCGACGCGCTCGACGCGTTCGGGCAGCCGGCGGACACGTATTCTCAACAGGTCGCGCGGCTGGCGGATATGGTCGTCGAGGACGGGCTGGCCCGCTTCGACGGAAACCGCCTCGTTCGAGATCCGGAAGCGTGTGCCGCGATGCCCGCACGCGAGGCGCTGTGGCGCGATCTGCTGTCTGCATCACCGAGTCACGTCGCGGAACTGACGCTGCTTGCGCACGTCGGCGCGGCACTGCCGCGCGCGCTGCGTGACCCGTCGTCGGCGAGCTCGCTGCTTTCGCCGACGGGGCAAAGCCTCGTCGAACAGTTCTTCGACGTCTCGCCGACATGGACGCACGTGCGTGCGATGCTTGCCGCGTGCGTCCGGGAGGCCGTCGGCGCGTGGGCGCCGCTGCGCCGGTTGCGCGTGCTGGAGATCGGCGTTGCGAACGGTGACGTGCTGCAGCCGCTCGACGTCGACGTGCCGGCCCGTCGCTGCGAATACACGCTTGCAGGTACGCAGCAGCAGCTCGCGGGATTCGATGCGGATGTACACGCGCACGTGCAGACCTTGCTGTACGCACCCGACGAACCGTTGTTCTCGCAATGCCGCGATACGACACCGTTCGACATGGTGGTCGTCAACCGGATGCTCGGAGACTGTCCGGACCCGCTGGCGGCACTGACGGCGATTGCCGAGCGGCTTGCGCCGGGCGGGCTCGTCGTCATCGCCGATGCGCGCCGCAGTCGGTTCTCGGAGATCGTGTTCGGCACGGCCTGCAGCGAAGTTGCCACCGCAGCCTACGGCGCGTTGGCGCCCGCCGCGATCGTGTCGATGTGCGAGCGCGCCGGTTTCGTCGACGTGGTGCGCGATATCGAGCAGGACCTCGATATCGAGGGGGGGCCGACGTTGGTGGTGGCACGCAAGCCGGTTGCCGAGGTACAGCAGCACGAGGACTTCCCGCGTACCCTGACGGCAAATGATGACGCGCGCTGGCTGATCGCACAGGATGACCACGATCCGTTTGGTTTGGCGCTGGCAGGTGAACTCGAGCGGCTGGGCTGCCATGTCGAATCCGCTCCGGTTCGCGAGGCTGCTGCATGGTCGACGCGCCAGCCGGCCGATCGTCCGTCCCATATCGTGTTCGTGGCGCCGCTTGCATCATCCGATGCTGCCGACGGCGCAGCCATGATGCGTGCGCAGCAGGGCGGCGCGCTTGCACTCGCGGCACTCGTGCGCGATCTCGATTCAGCGGGAGCGATCGAGCGCGGCCGGCTGTGTGTGGTGACACGCGGCGGTGCACCGTTCGCGGGCGGCGTATCGTCTCATCCTGAGCATGGAAGCCTGTGGGCGCTCGGCCGCGTCATGGCGAACGAGTACCCGGCGTTGTCGATGCGCCTGATCGACGTCGACCCGGCTGGCGAACAACCGGCACTGCAACTGGCGACAGGGCTGCTCGGCGACGACGGCGAGGAGGAAGTGCTCCTGGCGCCGCAGGGCCGCTTCGTGCCGCGCATGCTGCCGGCAGCCAGGGCAGCCGAGCACGACAACGTGCTGCCGGCGTCGCCCGACGCGAGGCTCGCGTTCGACACGCCGGGTTCGCTGCGCAACCTCGAATGGTTCGTGCTGCCGGCGCGTGACCTCGCGTCCGGCGAGGTTGAGATCGAGCCCGCGGCGACCGGGCTCAACTTCCGCGACGTCATGTACGCGATGGGGCTGTTGTCCGACGAGGCCGTCGAGACGGGGTTTGCCGGAGCGACGGTCGGCATGGAATTGTCGGGCCGGATCGTGCGTGTCGGCCCTGGCGTCGACGCCTGGGCACCTGGCGACGAAGTGCTGGGTTTCGCCCCCGCGTCGTTCGCGACGCGGGTGGTGACGCGTGCAACGGCGATCGCCCGCAAACCCGACAACCTGTCGTTCGAGGAGGCCGCGACGATCCCGACGACCTTCTTCACTGCGTACTATGCGCTGTGCGAACTGGCGCGGGTACGGCGCGGCGAGCGCGTGCTCGTGCACGGCGGTGCTGGCGGAGTGGGTATCGCGGCGATCCAGATCGCACGCCATCTCGGTGCCGAAGTCTTCGCGACGGCCGGCAGTGACGAGAAACGCGCTTTCATCGGCTTGCTCGGTGCTGATCATGTGCTCGATTCGCGCAGCCTCGCATTCGCGGACGAGATACTCGCCCTCACGAACGGCGAGGGGGTCGACATCGTACTCAACTCGCTCGCGGGCGAGGCGATGGTGCGCAGCATCGACACGCTGCGTCCGTTCGGCCGGTTCCTCGAACTCGGCAAGCGCGATTTTTACGAGAACAGCCGGATCGGCCTGCGGCCGTTCCGCAACAACATCAGCTATTTCGGCATCGATGCGGATCAGCTGATGGGCGTCCTGCCCGAACTGACGGCGCGGCTGTTCGAAAACGTAATGGCCCTGTTCTCCGATGGCGTGCTGCACCCGCTGCCGTATCGTGCGTTTCCGGCTGCGCGTGTCGAGGAGGCATTCCGTTACATGCAGCAGGCCCGTCAGATCGGCAAGGTGCTCGTCACGTATCCGTACGGCACGCCGGCACCGACGCACGGTGTCACGTCACCGACCCTGCCGTTCGACCCACACGCTGCGTACCTGATCGTAGGCGGTACGGGCGGCCTCGGATTCGCGACCGCACGCTGGATGGTCGAGCGTGGCGCGCGTCACCTGACGCTCGCGAGCCGGGGCGGTGTGCTCGACGTCGCGATGCAGGCGGACGCCGATCGCTGGCGCGACGAGCTTGGCGCGGTCGTGACGGTCGTGCAATGCGATGTGACCGACAGCGCGGCGCTCGACGGGCTGGTCGACGCGATCGAGTGCGCCGGCACGCCGCTCAAGGGCGTGCTGCATTCGGCGATGCGGATCGACGACGGGCTGCTGCGCAATGTCGATGACGCACGCTTCGCTGCCGTGCTCGAGCCGAAGGTGGCGGGTGCGTGGAATCTGCATCGCGCGACGCAACGCTGCGAGCTCGATTTCTTTGTCGTGTATTCGTCGGCGACGACCTATCTCGGCAATCCGGGGCAGGGCGCGTATGTCGCCGCGAACGGTTTCCTCGAGGCACTGGTTGCGCATCGCCGTGCAAACGGGCAGCCGGCCACCTTCATGGCCTGGGGGCCGGTCGAGGACGTCGGTTTTCTCGCCCGCCACGCCGGCACGCGCGAGGCACTGCAGGCGCGGATCGGCGGCGCGTCGATCACGTCGGACGAAGCGATGGCCGCGCTCGAACGTGTGCTCGTATTCGGGGAGGCCGGCGAAGCGGTCGTGCGCCTGGATTGGCGCGCGGTCTCGCGCGGCATGCCGGCCGCGCAGGCGCGTCGCTACATGGCATTGCAGGCTGGTGCCGCGGTGGAAGCGCCCAGCGAGGACGGTGCCGTGCTGGAACAGTTGCGCGCACTGTCGCCGGTCGAAGCCGTGGCGCTTGTCGAGACGACGCTTCGCGGGCAGATTGCGCGGATTCTTCACTTGTCGCCGGAGCGGGTCGATGTCGGCCGCTCGGTCCTCGATCTCGGTATGGATTCGCTGATGGGTATGGAGCTCGGGATGGCCGTCGAGGAGACCTTTGGCGTCAAGCTGTCGATCATGGCGATCGCGGAAGGGGCAACGGTCCATACGCTCGCGGCACGCATCGTCGACCTGCTCGATGCGCAGGCCGGTAGCGATCCCGCAGCGGCGGCAGATGAGCTGGTCGAAGCGCTGGTCGCGCGGCATGCGCTTGGCGACGACGCACGGACCGAGCTCGCGCGAGATCGGAATCGAGACAATCCGGACGCGGAAGCGGGTCGGTCGACGCAGGGGCATGCCGAA
This sequence comes from Burkholderia sp. Ac-20384, assembly GCF_017104605.1. NCBI lineage: Bacteria > Pseudomonadati > Pseudomonadota > Betaproteobacteria > Burkholderiales > Burkholderiaceae > Burkholderia > Burkholderia sp. Ac-20384. Next base: position 67,237 of record NZ_JAAGPE010000018.1, read on the forward strand.
TGACGTTGCCGCAAGGATGGCAAGCGAACCAAGGTACGCTGGCCCGGCCGCTGGTGTTGTCGGGGCACGGCTTGCATACCGGCCGTCGCGTAAACGTGCGGATCCAGCCTGTCGTGCCGTCGGACAGCCGGCACGGGATCGTGTTTCGCCGAATTCACGCTGGACGCGAGCTTGGCGTGCTCGAGGTCGATCCCGCGCTGCGCCGCGCGCAGCCGCTGTGCACGATGCTGCGCAACGCCGACGGCGTCGGCGTTCGCACGATCGAGCATCTGCTCGCGTCGCTGCTCGCGTGCGAGATCGATCATGCGATCGTCGAGATCGATGCCGAGGAAGTGCCGATTCTCGACGGCAGCGCTGCACCGTGGGTGGATGCCATCCGCGCGTGCGGCCGGGTCGCGCTCGATGCGCCGAAACGCTTCATCCGCGTGCTGCGGCCCGTCGTCGTCACGGACGGCGAGGGCGACCAGCGGCGCGAAATGCGCATCGAACCGGCGCCGCGTTACGAACTGAGCGTGCGCAACGACCTGCGCGGCTTCGGCGACATGCACTGGGACGGTGCGCTGACGCCGGCCGCATTTGCGACCGAAATCGCGCCGTCGCGCTCGTACGGCCGCGTGAAGTGGGCGGTACCCGCGATCGTCGCCGGTTACCTGCGCGGGGTGCCGATCCTGCGCGGCGCGCGGCCGTCATGCACCGCGTCCATCATCGGCAATCGCGTGCTGGGCGGGATGCGGCTGCCGGAAGAGTTCGTCCGGCATCGCGTGCTCGACCTGGTCGGCGATCTGGCGCTGGCCGGCGCGCCGCTGCTGGCGCGCGTGAGCGCGCTGCGACCGAGCCACGAGATGAATTTCCGGCTGGTGGACGCGCTGCTGGCCGAACCGGATGCGTGGCAGTGGGCCGAGTTTCCCGACGCGTGACACCACGCTTTTTCATGACGCGCGGCGTAACATAGCGTCTTTTCGAGATACAGCGAAGGAAGCAATGGCACTGGGAGAGCATCTTCGCCAGCAACTGGCGGCGAAAGCGCTGAAACGGCAACTGGAGCGCGCAACTGATGCCGCCGCGGCACCGGGCGTGCCCGGCACGCTGGCCGCGCAGACCGCATCGGCGCGCAGCCGCTTCGAATCGATGCCGCAGTATCAGCAGGTCCGGATCATGCGCGAGATGGGCGAGAAGCTGCGCGTCGACTCGCCGTTTTTCCGCGTGCACGACGGCGTGGCCGGTGCGACGACGCAGATCGGCGGCCGCGAGTACCTGAACTTCGCGAACTACAACTACCTCGGCCTGGCAGGCGATCCGGCCGTGTCGTCGCGCGCGAAAGCCGCGATCGACCGCTACGGCACGTCGGCTTCCGCGAGCCGGATGGTCGCGGGCGAGCGCCCGGTGCAGCGCGACCTCGAGCGCGCGCTGGCCGCGTTCTACGAGACCGACGACTGTGTCGCGTTCGTGAGCGGCCATGCGACGAACGTGACCGTGATCGGCGCGTTGTTCGGCCCCGGCGATCTGGTCGTCCACGATTCGCTCGCGCACAACAGCATCGTGCAGGGCGCGCAGTTGAGCGGCGCGAAGCGGCTGAGCTTCGCGCACAACGACTGGCAGGCGCTCGACGAACTGCTGTCGCGCGTGCGCCGCGAATACCGGCACGTGCTGATCGCGATCGAAGGGCTGTACAGCATGGACGGCGATTTCCCCGACCTGCAGCGCTTCGTCGACGTGAAGACGCGCCACGGTGCCTTCCTGCTGGTCGACGAGGCGCATTCGCTCGGCGTGCTCGGCGCGACCGGCAAGGGCATCCGCGAGCACTGCGGTGTCGCGCCCGACCAGGTCGACATGTGGATGGGCACGATGAGCAAGACGCTGGCCGGCTGTGGCGGTTTCATCGCCGGCTGCCAGCCGCTGGTCGACATGCTGCGCCATCTGGCGCCAGGCTTCCTGTACAGCGTAGGGCTCGCGCCGACGCTCGCCGAAGCATCGCTGGCCGCGCTCGAGCGCCTGCAGGCCGAGCCGGAGCGCGTCGCGCAACTGCAGGCGCGCGGACGGCAGTTCCTGACCGAGGCGCGCGCCGCGGGGCTGAATACGGGCACGAGCGCCGGGTTCGCGGTCGTGCCGGTGATCACGGGGAGCTCGCTGAAGGCCGCGCAATGGGCCAATGCGATGTTCGACGAAGGAATCAACGTGCAGCCGATCTTCTATCCGGCCGTCGAGGAAAAGGCGGCGCGCCTGCGCTTCTTCATCTGCTCGACGCACGAGCCGGAGCAGATCAGCCGGACGGTCGCCGTGTTGTCGCGTCTCGCGGGGCGCAGCGCATGACGCTGGCCGGCGCGTTCGCGCAAGCGGTTCCGCGCGCCGGTGAGCGCGTGCGGTTTCGCGCGGCCGATGCGGGCGACGCGGCAGCGTGTGCACCGCTTGTGTTTGCGTCCGGCGTGGCCGAATTCGGGTTCTTCCTCGGCGAAAGCGACGCACGCTGCATCGCCTTCCTGCAGCAGGCGTTCCGGTCGCGTCACGGGCGCTTCTCGTGGCGCCGGCATCGTGTCGCGGTCGCCGACGACGGCGCCGTGCTCGCCGTGATGGCGATTCACGACGGGCAGCAAACGATGTTCGACGACGTGCATGTCGTGTGGGCGCTGGCGCGTTGCTTCGGCGTGCGCCGCACGATTGGCCAGTTGTTGCGCGGGCTGATCCTCGAAACGGAAATTCCGGCGCCGAAGCGCTCGCAGATCCTCGTCGCGCATTGCGCAACCGACGAGCGGCAGCGCGGCACGGGGATCTTCAGCGCACTGTTTCGCGATGCGCTGGACACCGGCGCATTGCCCGCCGACGGCAGTCGCGACGTCGTGCTCGACGTGCTGACCCGCAACGTGCGGGCCCGCGCGCTGTACGAACGGCTCGGATTCACCGCGCTGCCGCGGCCGCGTGCCCGTTCGCGCCGGCTGCCGGCCGAACTCGATTCGATCCGGATGCGGTTGTCGCGCCGCGCCTGACGGCGCGAATCACAGCCCGTTGCGTTACTTGTGCCGCGGGCTGAACGGCCGCTGCTGCACATCGGCGCCGTGCGCGACGATCGCCATGCTTTCCGGTACTTCCTCCCACGCACCCCGCAAGTCGACGAGCGGCTCGGACACGACCATGAACGCGTCATCGCCGGCTTCGGCGATGCGCGGGTTGTGCGGATACAGCTCGTGCAGGTGCTTGAACGACGTGCTGTGGAACAGCGAACGTGACTGCCGTTCACTCGAATAGCGCACCGCGGTGATCCGTTCGCCGTCCGTCGCGCAGATCGTCATGTTGAGCGGGTCGGCCACGCGATGCCGCGCGGCGGTTTCCTCGACCACGCCGACCATCCGCTCGAGCGCCGGCAGCGGCGTCTGCTCGAGGCCGTAGGTCAGCGCAAGGCGGAACATCAGTTCGGAATCGGTCGAGCCTTCGAGCGTCGGGAACAGCGCGGGATCGACCTTCATCGTCAGGTCGCGGCGCAGCTTGTGGAAGTCGCGGATCAGTCCGTTGTGCGCGAACAGCCAGCGACCGTGGCGGAACGGGTGGCAGTTGGTTTCCTGCACGGGGGTGTCGGTGGCCGCACGGATATGCGCGATGAACATCCGCGAACGGATCGCGCGCGCGGCTTCGCGCAGGTTGCGGTCGTTCCACGCGGGATGCACGGAGCGGTAGCGGAACGGGAGTTCTTCGGGGCGCCCGTACCAGCCGATGCCGAAGCCGTCGCCGTTGGTGGTCGTCGCCCCGAGCTCCGAATGTAGGCTCTGGTCGATCAGCGAATGCTTCGCGCGGAACAGTACGGTTTCGAGATGAATCGGATTACCCGTATAAGCGAGCCAGCGGCACATGGAGCGCTCCTTCACGATGGATCGTTCGCAGCATGGTAGCCGACTTCGCGGCGCATCCGTGCCTGGGCGCACGCGGCCGGTCATTCGGGCAGGTACGCTGGCCAATCTTCATACATCGGTTGCCGGCCCGGATGCGTGACGCGCAACCGGGCGGCCATGCGGCCAATGCGGCCGGGCGCCGCCACCCGACGGCAACGCCGCGGCCGTCAAGCTCACTCGCCGAGCGCGTCCATCACGCGTGCCGAATAGACAAGCGCCGCACCCGCGTTCAGTGCAATTGCCACGCCGAGCGCTTCCGCCACTTCCTCTTTGGTCGCGCCATGCTTGGCCGCTTCCGCGGTGTGCACGGCGATACAGCCGTCGCAGCGCGTCGTGACGGCGACCGCGAGCGCGATCAGTTCGCGCGTCTTCGCGTCGAGATGGCCCGTCTTGGCACCGGCGCCCGACAGCGCCTTGTAGCCGGCCAGCGTATCGGGCGACAGCTTGGCGATCTCGCCGATGCGCGTCGAGAGTTCCTTCCGGTATTCGTTCCAGTTCAGCATGATGCGTCCTTTCGAGTAGGGGTGAGGAAGGCGGCGGGCGCCGCGATCTCGGGCGATGCAGGGCTATTCTGATCGTTCGCGCTGAGGGTTTCGATACGCTAGAGTGTCAATTTTTAGCGCGATCGTCTCATGGATGCGTTGAGTCAACTCCTGTCGCTGGGCCGCAGCCATGTCGAACTCGACGTGCGCTGCCTGCTCGACGGGCCGTTCGCGATGCCGCACGACCCGCTGCCGTCCGGCGAGGCGGCGTTTCACCTGGTGCTGGCCGGAACCTGCCGGCTGCGTACCGCGGACGGGCGTACGCTGCAGCTCGCCGAAGGCGATTTCGTGCTGTTGCCCGCAGGTGGCGCGCACGACCTGCTCGACGCAGGGGCCGGCCGGTCGCGGCCGGTTGCGGCATTGCGCGAACAGGGCGCCGGCGGCGGTGCGGTGCTGCCGGTCAAGTCGAACCTCGATCCGGCCGAACCGGGCGGCGCGAGCGTGGACCTGCTGTGCGGACGGTTCGTCTATGCGCGCGGCGCGGGCGAACTGCTGATGCGCACGCTGCCGCATGTGCTGCATGTCGGGTTGCGCGAGGCGTCGGGGTTCGCGCCGCTGCAACTGCTGACGAGCGTGCTGCGCACCGAGGCATCGAACGGGCAGCCGGGCGGGCGCGCGCGCGTGAACGCGGTCCGCCCGCCGCTGCTCGCGGACGGCC